>JAEXBL010000420.1 GCA_023394015.1 Pseudomonadota bacterium
GCCGGCACGGTCAAGTCCGCTTCCTGATCCTGTCGCTCCCGCAGGAGCCACAGCAAAAAGGCAGCCTTCGGGCTGCTTTTTTTTCCTCCCTAGCGACCTATTCTTCTGCTGGGGGGCTAGCGCAACCCGACCACTCGGTTACATTAACGCCCGTGTCCCCAATCTCCCTTTCCACCCCGGCCCGGCTGACGTCCGTGGCCACCGCGAAACTGCCCCGCCTGATCCTGCTGGGGCTGCTGCTGGCCTATATCGTGGCCGGCCTGTTCATGCGCGACCCCTGGAAAACGGACGATGCGGTCGGACTGGCGACCATGATCACGGCGATCCGCGAGGGCGGGCTGACCTGGCTGCTGCCGCAGGTGGGGCTGCTGGCCCACGCCGAGGAAGGTCCGCTGATCACCTGGGTGGGCGCGATCTGCATCTGGCTGTTCGGCCCGTTCATCGGCGACATCACGGCCGGCCGCCTGCCCAACCTGCTGTGGTTCGCCATCACCACCACCAGCGTGTGGTACGGCACCTATCTGCTGGGCCGGCGCGCCGAAGCCCAGCCGCTGGCGCTGCCCTTCGGCGGCGAACCCGAGCCGCGCGACTACGGCCGCATGCTGGCCGACGCCGCCCTGCTGCTGTTGCTGGCCACGGTGGGCATTCTGCAGCGTACCCACGAAACCACCGTGGTGCCGGCCATCATGGCCTGGCAGGCGCTGGCCTTCTATTCGCTGGCGCGCAGCGTGGACCGTCCTTTCACGGGCTGCACCACGCTGGGCTTCGCGCTGGCCGCCAGCTTCCTGACCCGCGGCTGGGTGGGCGCGGTCCCTATCATGATCGGCGCGCTGCTGGCCTTCTACCCGCGCAGCCTGCTGTGGCAAAGCCGGCGCTGGCTGCCCTGGGCGGCACTGGTGACCGCCGTGCTGATCCTGGCCTGGTGGCTTCCGGCCAGCCAGGGCAGCGAATACTGGATCCGCAACTGGAAGACCTGGAACCTGGCGTCCTTCGCGCCGCCGTCCTGGCACGACATCGGCCGCACGCTGCGCGACCTGCCCTGGTATCTGTGGCCGACCTGGCCGCTGGCCCTGGTGGCGATCTGGCGCTGGCGTTCGTGGATCTACGCGCCGCACATCTGGCTGCCGCTGACGCTGCTGGCCTGCGCGACGCTGGTGCTGTTCGGCCTGGAAGAGGCCACCGACTCCGAATACGTGCTGCTCGCCGTCCCCTGCGCGGTGCTGGGCGCGTTTTCGCTGCCGACGCTGCGCCGCGGCGTGGTCAACACGCTGGACTGGTTCGCCGTGATGTGCTTTTCGCTGACCGCGGCCACCGTCTGGCTGGGCTGGGTCGCCCTGCACTTCCACTGGCCCGCGCAGATCTCGCGCAACATCGCCCGCCAGACCACCGGCTACGAGCCGGTCATCTCCTGGATCGCCTTCGCGCTGGGCGTGGCGTTCACGCTGGCCTGGATCGCGCTGGTGGTGTGGCGCCTGCGCGTCAAGCCGCAGGCGCTGTGGCGCGGCACCGTGCTGTCGGCCGGCGGGCTGACCGTGACCTGGATCCTGCTGGTGCTGCTGTGGCAGCCGGCGGTGGACTACGCGCGCAGCTACCGCACCGTCTCCGGCCAGCTGGCCCAGGCGCTGGAGCAGAACCTGCGCCCCGGCGAATGCGTGCGCGGGCTGAGCCTGGGCAGCGGCCAGCGCGCCTCGTTCCTGATCTTCAACAACCTCACCTTCACTTTCGACGCCAAGTGCACGGTGATCCTGCAGCAGACCAACAACCAGAGCCTGCGGGACAACACCGCCGCCTATAGCGAGGGCGCCGACGTGCTGTGGCAGGGCGGCCGGCGCGCGGACCGCCAGGAGGTGTTCCGCCTGCTGCGCATCGGTTCGAACCGATGACGCCGCCGACCGCCGCGCCGATGACTTTCGGCGCCACCCTGCGCGGCATCGCCAGGCAGGCCTGGCCGGTGCTGGTCAGCCAATGGGCCGGCATCTCCTTCGGGGTGCTGGACACGGCCATGACGGGCCATTCCAGCGCCAGCGACCTGGCGGCCATGGCCTTGTCCGCGTCCATCTACATCACCATCTTCGTCGGGCTGATGGGCGTCGTGCATGCGCTCATCCCCATCCTGGCGCAGCATTTCGGCGCCGGCCAGAACGCCGAAGTCGGCCGCAGCTGGGGCCAGGGCGTGTGGCTGGCGCTGGGCCTGTCCGTGGCCGGCGCCGCGCTGATGCTGTTCCCGGACATGTGGCTGTCCCTGTCGGGCGACGTCGATCCGGCGGTGCGCGAGCGCATCGCCGCCTATCTCCGGGCGCTGGTATTGGCCCTGCCCGCCGCGCTGGTGTTCCGCACGATCTACGCGCTGGGCACGGCGGTCTCGCGCCCCAAGCTGGTCATGGCGATCAACCTGACCGCCATCGGCTTCAAGGCCTTCTTCAACTGGCTGCTGATCTACGGCAACCTGGGGCTGCCGGCCATGGGCGCGGCCGGGGCCGGGCTGGCGACGGCGCTGGTTTCCTGGATCAGCCTGGGCCTGGGGCTGTGGGTCATCACCCACGACCGCTATTACCGGCGCTTCCAGCTGCGCGTGGGCAGGCCCGACTGGAAGACGCTCAAGGAGCTGCTGCGCCTGGGCCTGCCGATGGGCGGGTCGTATCTGGTCGAGGTCTCGGCCTTCACCTTCATGGCCCTGCTGGTGGCGCGCGAAGGCACTTTCGTGACCGGCGGCCACCAGATCATGTCGAACCTGGCCGCGCTGTGCTACATGATGCCCATGGCGCTGGGCGTGGCCACCGCCGCGCTGACGGCCCAGGCCATCGGCGCCGGCAATCTGGAGCACGCGCACCGCACCGGCATGGCCGGCCTGGCGCTGGGCCTGCTGGGCGCGCTGCTGACCGCCGCCGTGCTGCTGGCCGGTCGTCCGCTGA
>JAEXBL010000091.1 GCA_023394015.1 Pseudomonadota bacterium
GGCCGGTGCCGCCGCGCGCAAGCCCTGGGGCGCCATGCTGGGCGGCCTGGCCGCGGGCCTGGGCCTGGCCTGGCTCGCCAATGCGCTGGGCCTGGGCCCGGCCTTTGCCAACCTGCTGCTGTTTTTGCTGCTGGGCGTGGTGGTGATGGTGGTCATCGGCATGGTGCGCCGCTCGCGCGCGCCCGCCCCGCAGGGCGGCATGGCCTACCAGGGTGCCGGCGCCGCCAACCCGATCACGCCGCCGCAGTACAACCCGACCAAGGTCGGCAACGACGCCTCTGCTCGCCCCTGGGAAGGCTCGACGGCGCAGTTCGACGCTGGCGCCGCCGCGGGCGGCTCCATGATCGGCTCGGCCCTGAGCGGTGCCCAGGGCTGGGGCGTGCCGGCTGACTTCGACATCGCCGGCTTTACCGAGGCCGCCAAGCGCAACTTCATCACCCTGCAGGACGCCTGGGACCGCTCCGACATCCCGGCCCTGCGCGCCATGATGACCGACGAGATGCTGGCGCAGATCCAGTCGCAACTGGCCGAGCGCGAGCGCAACGCCAGCCCGGGCCAGGTCAACAAGACCGAGGTGGTGATGCTGGACGCGCAACTGCTGGGCATCGAGGAGTCGGCCGACGACTACATGGCCAGCGTCGAGTTCAGCGGCATGATCCGCGAGGACGCCTCGGCCGGCCCCAGCCCCTTCCGCGAGGTCTGGAACATGACCAAGCCCAGGAGCGGCCGCGGCGGCTGGCTGGTGGCCGGGGTGCAGGCCCTGCAGTGAGCCCCGCGCGCTGCTGGCGCGGCCGGCAGCACAGATCACAAAAGGCCCGGTGACCCCGGGCCTTTTTTGTCGGCGCCGCACCGCGGCCAACCCATGGCGCCAGGCGCGGGCATTTGTCATCAATAATCCGGGCCATGGCAACACCGTCCCCCTTTTCGCAGTTGGCCGACACGCTCGGCAAGTTCGCCGGCAAGCTGCAGCCGCCGGCCTGGCTGGTGGATGAGACGCAGCACCGGCTGGTGCTGTTTCTCAACCACGTGCTGATGCAGGAGCCCGAGGCGCAGGCGCGGCTGGCGCAGCAGCAGGGGCGCGTGGTGCGCCTGCAGTGGCGCGGCTTTCACCTGCAGCTGGCGGCCACGCCGGCCGGGCTGTGGGAGTTGGTGCCCGCCGCCACGCCCGACCTGCTGCTCACCGTCACCGACAGCTCGCCGCTGGAGCTGGCCAAAAGCGCGCTCAAGGGCGACAAGCCCGGCGTGCGCATCGAGGGCGACGTGCAGTTCGCCGGCGAGGTGAACTGGCTGATCGAGCATGTGCGCTGGGATGCCGAGGAAGACCTGTCGCGCCTGATCGGCGACGCGCCGGCCCACACCCTGGCCAACATCGGCCGCGGCATGGCCGAGGCGCTGCGCCGCTTCGTCGGCAAACTGCCGGGCCAGGACAAGGCCGGCACATGAAGCGCGTGCTGCGCGCCACCACCATCGTGTGGGTGGCCCTGCGCTACGGGCTGGACGAGCTGGTGCTGACCAGCTTTCGCCACCCCGGGCTGCGGCTGTTGGCGCGCATCGCCTCCATCGGGCGCGACTTGTCGGCGCCGCGTGGCCAGCGCCTGCGCGAGGCGCTGCAGCGCCTGGGGCCGATCTTCGTCAAGTTCGGCCAGGTGCTGTCGACCCGGCGCGACCTGCTGCCGTCCGACCTGGCCGACGAGCTGGCGCTGCTGCAGGACCGGGTGCCGCCGTTCCCGGGCGACGAGGCGGTGGCCATCATCGAGCGCGCCTTCGGCCAGCCGATCGAGACGCTGTTCACCAGCTTCGACCGCACGCCGGTGGCCAGCGCCTCGATCGCGCAGGTGCACTTTGCCACCCTGCGCGACAAGCAGGGCCGCGAGCGCGAGGCCGCCGTCAAGGTGCTGCGCCCCGGCATGCTGAAGGTGATCGGCCAGGACCTGGCGCTGATCCGCATGATGGCCGGCTGGGTGGAGCGCCTGGCGCCCGATGGCCGGCGCCTGAAGCCGCGCGAGGTGGCGGCCGAGTTCGACAAGTACCTGCACGACGAGCTGGACCTGGTGCGCGAGGCCGCCAGCGCCGCGCAGCTGCGGCGCAACATGGCCGGGCTGGACCTGGTGCTGATCCCCGAGATGTTCTGGGACTGGATCCGCCCCGAGGTGCTGGTGATGGAGCGCATGCGCGGCATCCCCATCGGCCAGATCGAGCGCCTGCGCGAGGCCGGGGTGGACATCCCGAAGCTGGCGCGCGACGGCGTCACCATCTTCTTCACCCAGGTGTTTCGCGACGGGTTCTTTCACGCCGACATGCACCCGGGCAACATCATGGTCAGCGTCGAGCCGGGCACCTTCGGGCGCTACATCTCGCTGGACTTCGGCATCGTCGGCACGCTGACGCAGGTGGACAAGGAATACCTGGCGCAGAACTTCGCCGCCTTTTTCCGCCGCGACTACAAGCGCGTGGCCGAGCTGCACGTCGAAAGCGGCTGGGTGCCGCCCGGCACCCGCATCGACGAGCTGGAGGCCGGCATCCGCAGCGTGTGCGAGCCCTACTTCGACCGGCCGCTGAAGGACATCTCGCTCGGCATGGTGCTGCTGCGCCTGTTCCAGATCTCGCGCCGCTTCAACGTGGTCATCCAGCCACAGCTGGTGCTGCTGCAGAAGACGCTGCTCAACGTCGAGGGGCTGGGCCGGCAGCTCGATCCCGACCTGGACCTGTGGGCCACGGCCAAGCCCTTTCTTGAAAAATGGATGCAGGAGCAGATCGGCCCGCGGCGCTTCTGGCGCGAGCTGAAGGAGCAGGCGCCGTATTACGCCAAAATGCTGCCCGATTTGCCGCGCCTGCTGCACGGCTACCTGCAACAGCGGCCCGACGCCGTGCCCACCGCCCAGCTGCTGGAGATCATCCAGGAGCAGCGGCGCACCAACCGGCGGCTCAAGGCCCTGCTCTTCGTGGGCGTGGGCCTGCTGCTGGTGCTGGTGGTGATGCAGGTGCTGGTCTGGGCACGCGTCGATTCTATGTAGTCGAAGAGGCTGCCGGCACCCGTCCATCAGGCGCGGGCAGCGGTTATCAAGGTGGTTTTTCTGGCGGGGAGCGAAGGCTCCCCATGTTCATGGCTGAACTCAGGGAGTTGTGCGCATGTTGGTGAGCTTCATTGTTCTGTACCTGCTGGCTTCGATCGGCATCGGCCTGTATGCCGCCACGCGGGTCAAGAACACGGCCGACTATGCCGTGGCCGGTCGCAGCCTGCCGCTGCCGGTGGTCATCGCCACCACCTTCGCCACCTGGTTCGGCTCCGAGACGGTGCTGGGCGTGCCCGGCCGCTTCATCGGCGGCAACCTGGGCGAGATCGTCGAAGACCCCTTCGGCGCCTCGATGTGCCTGGTGCTGGTGGGCCTGTTTTTTGCCTACCGGCTGTACCGCAAGAACCTGATCACCATCGGCGACTACTACCGCCAGCGCTTCGGCACCGCGGTGGAGGTGGTGTGCTCGATCATGATCATCTTCAGCACCCTGGGCTGGGTGGGCGCGCAGGTGACGGCGCTGGGCCTGGTGTTCAACCTGCTGAGTGAGGGCGCCATCTCGGTGTCCATGGGCATGGTCATCGGCACCGCCGTGGTGCTGATCTACACCTTGTACGGCGGCATGTGGTCGGTGGCGCTGACCGACTTCGTGCAGATGATCGTGATCTCCATCGGCCTGGTGCTGATCGCCTGGTTCGCCGCCGAGGCGGCGGGCGGCGCCCAGCGGGTGATCAACTTCGCCGCCAGCGAAGGCAAGTTCCGCTTCTTTCCCGACGACGGCAGCGCCAAGACCTGGCTGTTCTTCTTTGCCGCCTCCATCACCATGATGCTGGGCTCGATCCCGCAGCAGGACGTGTTCCAGCGCGTGATGTCGTCCAACAACGAGCACACCGCGCGGCGCGGCCCGGTGATCGGCGGCCTGCTGTACCTGCTGTTCGCCTTCGTGCCCATCTTCATCGTGGTGGCGGCGGTGATGGTGGTGCCCGAGGCCAGCGCGCTGCTGGCCGACGACCCGCAGAAGGTGCTGCCGGTGCTGGTGCTCAAGCACATGCCGGCGGCGCTGCAGGTGGCCTTCTTCGGCGCGCTGCTGTCGGCCATCATGTCCACCGCCTCGGCCACGCTGCTGGCGCCGGCCACCACCTTCGTCGAGAACATCCTGCGCAACCTCAAGCCCGGCATGAGCGACGCCGCCACGCTGAAGGCCATGCGCGTCAGCGTGCTGGTGTTCACGGTGTGCGTGCTGGTGTACTCGATCACCATGGAGGGCACCTCGATCTACGAGCTGGTTTCCGGCGCCTACCAGGTGCCACTGGTGGGCGCCTTCGTGCCGCTGGTGTTCGGCCTGTACTGGTCGCGCGCCACCACCCAGGGCGCGCTGCTGGCGGTGGTGATGGGCGTGGGCGTGTGGCTGCTGTTTCTGGCCAGCCCGATGCTGAACGAGGCCTTTCCGCAGCAGCTGGCCGGCCTGATCGCGGCGCTGGTGGGCATGGTGAGTGGCTCACTGTCGCGCCAATGGCTGCCCAACCACAAGGGCAGCGTGCCGCATTACGAAGGCAGCCAGGAAGGCGCGGCCGGCTGAGCCGGGCACATCCCCACGCCCGCCTGTCAAGCGGGTCGCCACCTATAATCGAGGGTTTTTTCCGGAAGCCCTCGCCATGCCCATCTACGCCTACAAGTGCGCATCCTGAGGCTTTGCCAAGGATGTGCTGCAGAAGATCTCCGACGCCCCGCTGACGGTGTGCCCGTCCTGCGGCGCGCCCGAATTCACCAAGCAGGTGACGGCGGCGGGCTTTCAGCTCAAGGGTTCGGGCTGGTACGTGACGGATTTTCGCGACGGCCACAAGGGCGGCGGCGCCAAGGAGGCGGCCGCCCAGGGCGGGGACAGCCCGTCCGGCAGCCCCGCCGCCGCGCCAGCGCCCGCACCTGCGCCGGCCTCCGGCGGCAGCACCGACACGGCAGGCAGTTGAGCCCCTCCCACGCCGATGCGCCGCGCACCCTGATGTCGCGGCTGCGCCAGTACTTCATCACCGGCCTGGTGGTGTGGTTGCCCATGGGCGTGACGGCGTGGGTGCTGCTGTGGCTGGTGGGCATTCTGGACAGCATCTTCCTCGGCGTGCTGTCGGCCGCCGAGGCCATGATTCCCGGCCTGACGCCGCTGGCCATGCAGCTGCGCCGCATTCCGGGGCTGGGCGTGATCCTGGTGGCCATCGTGGTGCTGATCACCGGCCTGTCGGTGGCCAACATGGCCGGCCAGTGGCTGTGGCGCCAGTGGGACCGGCTGATGACGCGCATCCCGGTGGTGCGCAGCATCTACTCCAGCGTCAAGCAGGTGTCGGACACGCTGTTCTCCGGCTCCGGCCAGGCCTTCTCGAAGGCCTTGCTGATCCAGTACCCGCGCCAGGGCGCCTGGACCATCGCCTTTCTCACCGGCAAGCCTGGCGGCGAGGTAGTGCGCCACCTGCAGGGCGACTACATCAGCGTCTACGTGCCGACCACGCCCAACCCCACCTCGGGCTTCTTCCTGATGGTGCCGCGCGCCGACGTGGTGGAGCTGGCGATGTCGGTGGACGAGGCGCTGAAGTACGTCATCTCGATGGGCGTGGTGGTGCCGCCGCTGCGCGAGCCGCGCCCGGGCGATCCGGCGCCCACGCCCCAGGTGCCGGGCGTGACCGGGCCGCTGCACCCGCCGCCTGCGGACACCGGCGCCACCGCCCACACCACCCAGCCTGAAACCTGACTCCTTTTTTCGAAAGCAAGCCATGTCCTCCATGCGTTCCCACTACTGCGGCCTCGTCACCGAGGCGCTCATCGGCCAGACCGTGACCCTGTGCGGCTGGGTCAACCGCCGGCGCGACCACGGCGGCGTGATCTTCGTCGACCTGCGCGACCGCGAAGGCTACGTGCAGGTGGTGTGCGACCCGGACCGACCGGAGATGTTCAAGACCGCCGAGGATTTGCGCAACGAGTTCTGCGTGCAGGTCACCGGCCTGGTGCGCGCGCGCCCCGAGGGCACCACCAACGACAACCTCAAGAGCGGCAAGATCGAGGTGCTGTGCCACGAGCTGACGGTGCTCAACCCCTCGGTCACGCCGCCGTTCCAGCTCGACGACGACAACCTCTCCGAGACCACGCGCCTGACGCACCGCGTGCTCGACCTGCGCCGCCCGGCCATGCAGCACAACCTGATGCTGCGCTACCGCGTGGCGATGGAGGTGCGCAAGTTCCTCGATGCGCAGGGCTTCGTCGACATCGAGACGCCCATGCTCACCAGGAGCACGCCCGAGGGCGCGCGCGACTACCTGGTGCCCAGCCGCGTGCACGACGGCCACTTCTTCGCGCTGCCGCAGTCGCCGCAGCTGTTCAAGCAGTTGCTGATGGTGGCCGGCTACGACCGCTACTACCAGATCACCAAGTGCTTCCGCGACGAGGACCTGCGCGCCGACCGCCAGCCCGAGTTCACCCAGATCGACATCGAGACCTCGTTCCTGACCGAGCAGGAGATCCGCGCGCTGTTCCAGGACATGATCGCCCAGGTGTTCCGGCAGACGCTGGGCGTGGACCTGGGCGAGTTCCCGGTCATGCCCTACGCCGAGGCCATGCGCCGCTTCGGCTCCGACAAGCCCGACCTGCGCGTCAAGCTGGAATTCACCGAGCTGACCGACGTGATGGCCGACGTGGAGTTCAAGGTCTTCAGCGGCCCGGCCACCACCCCCGGCGGCCGCGTGGTGGCGCTGCGCGTGCCCGGCGGCGCCGAGCTCAGCCGCGGCGAGATCGACGGCTACACCGAGTTCGTCAAGATCTACGGCGCCAAGGGCCTGGCCTGGATCAAGGTCAACGACGTGGCCAAGGGCCGCGACGGCCTGCAGTCGCCCATCGTCAAGAACCTGCACGACGCGGCCATTGCCGAAATCCTCAAGCGCAGCGGCGCGGCCAACGGCGACATCCTGTTCTTCGGCGCCGACAAGGCCAAGGTGGTCAACGACGCCATCGGCGCGCTGCGCCTGAAGATCGGCCACGGCGAGCTGGCGAAAAAGGCCGGCCTGTTCGAGGACCGCTGGGCGCCGCTGTGGGTGGTGGACTTTCCGATGTTCGAGTGGGACGAGGACGAGAACCGCTGGAACGCCATGCACCACCCCTTCACTGCGCCCAAGGACGGCCACGAGGACTACATGGACAGCGACCCCGGCAAGTGCATGGCCAAGGCCTACGACATGGTGCTCAACGGCTGGGAGCTGGGCGGCGGCTCGGTGCGTATCCACCGCGCCGACGTGCAGAGCAAGGTGTTCTCGGCGCTGCGCATCGGCGCCGAGGAGGCCCAGGCCAAGTTCGGCTTCCTGCTCGACGCGCTGCAATACGGCGCGCCGCCGCACGGCGGCCTGGCCTTCGGCCTGGACCGCCTGGTCACGCTGATGACCAAGGCCGAGTCGATCCGCGACGTGATCGCCTTCCCCAAGACCCAGCGCGCCCAGTGCCTGCTGTCCCAGGCGCCCAGCCCGGTGGACGAGAAGCAGTTGCGCGAGCTGCACATCCGCCTGCGCAACCCGGTCGCCGCACCGGGCGC
>JAEXBL010000104.1 GCA_023394015.1 Pseudomonadota bacterium
GTGCGGCGCCGCCTGCGCGGGCGCCGCGGCTGGCAACGCGCCGGTGCCGGTCACCGGCGGCTCGGCCAGCACCGAGGCCGCCACGGCAGCGGCCAGGGCCAGGCTGAACAGCAGGTAGGACATGGCGGGGGCTTGCATGGCGACTCCTCTCCCATCAACTTCGACCGCAGGCCTGTGCTCGGCCCGTGTGGTGTGCAGCATGCCGCGCCTGACGGCGGCGCGCATCAGCCTGGCGGCGTACGCCATGGGGCCTATGCATACGGGCCAATCCCGAGGGCCGGGCGGGCGCGGCTGTGGCATTCTTGCTGGCTTTGACCATCCAGCCCCGGCGCGCGTGCCCGACGGCCCCTGATTCGCAAGGAGATTCCCATGCCCCTGTCCCGCCGCCGTTGCCTGGGCGCTGCCGCTGCCGCCTTGCTGGCTTCCGCCGTCACCTCCGTGGCAGCGCAGTCGGCCACGCCCATCAAGTTCCAACTCGACTGGCGGTTCGAAGGACCGGCCGCGCTGTTTCTGCTGCCGGCGGCCAAGGGCTACTTCAAGCAGGCTGGGCTGGACGTGAGCATCGACGCCGGCAGCGGCTCGGGCGGCGCCGTCACGCGCGTGGCCTCGGGCGCCTACGACCTGGGCTTTGCCGACCTGGCGGCGCTGATGGAGTTTCACGCCAACAACCCCGACGCGCCCAACAAGCCGGTGGCGGTGATGATGGTCTACAACAACACGCCGGCGGCGGTGTTCGCGCTCAAGAAGTCGGGCATCGCCAAGCCGGCCGACCTGGCCGGCAAGAAGCTCGGCGCGCCGGTGTTCGACGCGGGTCGCCGCGGCTTTCCGATCTTCCAGAAGGTCAACGGCGTGGGCAAGGTGAACTGGGTGTCGATGGACCCGCCGCTGCGCGAGACCATGCTGGTGCGCGGCGACGTGGACGCCATCACCGGCTTCGGCTTCACCTCGCTGCTGAACCTGGAGGCGCGCGGCGCCAAGCCCGCCGACGTGGTGCTGATGCCCTACGCTGACCACGGCGTCAAGCTGTACGGCAACGCCATCATCGCCAGCCAGAAGCTGCTGAAGGAGAACCCGGCCGCCAACAAGGCCTTCCTCTCGGCCTTTGCCCAGGGCGCCAAGGAGGTGATGGCCAACCCGACCGCGGCCATTGCCCACGTGAAGGCGCGCGACGGCATCGTCAACGTGCCGCTGGAAACGCGCCGCCTGCAACTGGCCATCGACACCGTCATCGCCAGCCCCGATGCACGCCAGGAAGGCTTTGGCCAGATCGTGCCCAGCCGCCTGTCGCTGATGGCCTCGCAGGTGTCCGACGCCTACGGCACCAAGACCCGCGTGAACCCCGAGGCGGTGTGGAACGGCAGCTTTCTGCCGGCCAAGGCCGAGCTCGACGTGCTGCCGCCCACCAACAAGTAAGCCGCGCATGAGCGAACCTGCGGGCGCGCCTGCGCCCTTCATCGACTTCAGCGACGTCTGGCTGGCCTACAACGACGAGCTGCTGGCCCAGGGTCAGTACGCCGTCGAGGCCATCGACCTGCAGGTGGCGCAGGGCGAGTTCATCGCCATCGTCGGCCCCTCGGGCTGCGGCAAGTCCACCTTCATGAAGCTGGCCACGGGCCTGAAGCGCCCGTCGCGCGGGCACATCCGCATCGGCGGGCGCGCCGTGGACGGGCCGCTGAAGATCTCCGGCATGGCCTTCCAGGCGCCGTCGCTGCTGCCCTGGCGCACCACGCTCGACAACGTGCTGCTGCCGCTGGAGATCGTCGAGCCCTACCGCTCTCAATTTCGCAGCAAGAGGCCCGAATACGCCGAGCGCGCCCGCGCCCTGCTGCGCCAGGTCGGCCTGGCCGGCTACGAGAGCAAGTACCCCTGGCAGCTCTCCGGCGGCATGCAGCAGCGCGCCAGCATCTGCCGCGCGCTGATTCACGAGCCCAAGATGCTGCTGCTGGACGAGCCCTTCGGCGCGCTCGACGCCTTCACCCGCGAAGAGCTGTGGTGCACGCTGCGCGACTTGTGGCAGGTGCAGCGCTTCAACGTCATCCTGGTCACGCACGATTTGCGCGAAAGCGTGTTCCTGGCCGACACCGTGTACGTCATGAGCAAGGGCCCTGGCCGCTTCGTGGTGCGGCGCGAGATCGAGCTGCCGCGCCCGCGCGACCTAGAGATCACCTACACCCCCGAGTTCACCGAGATCGTGCACGCGCTGCGCGGCCACATCGGCGCCGTGAGAAAAACCAACGCGGAGCTGGCCCAGTGAACGCCGCATCCAGGCGCCGGCTGATGGAGCGCGCCTCGCCCTTCGTGCTGATGGCCATCATCGCCGTGCTGTGGGAGCTGGCGTGCCGCGTGTTCGAGGTGTCGGAGTTCGTCTTTCCCGCGCCCTCGGCCATCTGGGCGCGACTGGTGGAGTTCTACCCCGTCATCGCCGCGCACGCCTGGCGCACCTTCTGGGTCACCATGGTCGGCTTCGCGCTGGCCATCGTGGTCGGCGTGCTGCTGGGCTTCATCATCGGCAGCTCGCGCCTGGCCTACACCGCGATGTACCCGCTGATGACCGCCTTCAACGCCCTGCCCAAGGCCGCCTTCGTGCCCATCCTGGTGGTGTGGTTCGGCATCGGCGTCGGGCCGGCGGTGCTGACGGCGTTCCTGATCTCGTTCTTCCCGATCACCGTCAACATCGCCACCGGCCTGGCCACGCTGGAGCCCGAGCTGGAGGACGTGCTGCGCGTGCTGGGGGCCAAGCGCTGGGACGTGCTCACCAAGGTCGGCCTGCCGCGCTCCATGCCCTACTTCTTCGGCTCGCTCAAGGTGGCCATCACCCTGGCCTTCGTCGGCACCACCGTGTCCGAGATGATGGCCGCCAACGAAGGCATCGGCTACATGCTGGTCTCGGCCGGCGCCTCCATGCAAATGGGCCTGGCCTTCGCCGGCCTGCTGGTGGTCGGCGTGATGGCCATGCTGATGTACGAGCTGTTCTCGTGGATCGAGAAGCACACCACCGCTTGGGCGCACCGGGGGTCGCAGGCGGGGTGAGGTAGGTTGATCCCCGCGCACGCGGGGAACAGCTGGCAACACCGCGGAACCCGTGGCCGGTCATTGGTTGATCCCCGCGCACGCGGGGAACAGACTGTCCCAAGC
>JAEXBL010000112.1 GCA_023394015.1 Pseudomonadota bacterium
GGCTTGTCGCCCAGGCCGCGGTCCATGGCCACCAGGGCGTCATCGACCTTCTTCATCTGCCGGTCGATCCAGGCCTGGCTGCGCTCGCCCTCGGCACGGCCGGGCCAGGTGCGCTCCAGCCGCGCCAGGATGGCGGCGTCCTGCAGGCCGTCGGCCAGCGCCTCCCAGGTCTTGACCTCGACCCGCTCGCGGCCGGAGGGCGGGATCAGCCGGCCCACGGGCGAAAGCATGTCCAGGTACTCGACGATCACGCGCGAGTCGAACACCGCCTCCTGCCCCTCCATCACCAGGCAGGGCACCTTGCCCAGCGGGTTGGCGGCGGCGATCTGGGTGTCGTCGGCCCACACGTCCTCGGGCACGAAGCGGTAGTCCAGCTTCTTCTCGGCCAGCACCACGCGCACCTTGCGCACGTAGGGGCTGGTGGGAGATCCGATCAATCGCATGAACATGGCCGAACTGCTTCCAAGTGTGACAAGGTCGGGGGGCATTCTAGGACAAGCCCCCGGCCCGCCCATCCACCCGATGGTGGGCGGCCCGGCTTCTACAATCCGGGCATGGAACTGACCCCGCTCACCGCCGTTTCCCCCCTCGATGGCCGCTATGCCGGCAAACTGGCCGCGCTGCGCCCGATCATGAGCGAGCTGGGCTACATGCAGCGCCGCGTGCAGGTCGAGCTGGCCTGGTTCATCGCCCTGTCGGATGCGGGCTTTGAAGAATTCAAGCCGCTCTCGGGCGAAGCGCGCGCTTACCTCGCCGAGCTGCTGCGCGACTTTGGCGCGGCCGACGGCGCCGCCATCAAGGCCATCGAGAAGACCACCAACCACGACGTGAAGGCGGTCGAGTACTGGATCAAGAGCAAGTTCGAGGGCCGCCCCGAGCTGCAGGCCGCCGCCGAGTTCGTGCACTTTGCCTGCACCAGCGAGGACATCAACAACACCAGCCACGCGCTGCAACTCAAGGCCGGGCGCGCGCTGCTGCTGGACGGGCTGGACGCCGTCATCGCCCGCCTGCGCGAGCTGGCCCACGCGCACGCCGCCGTGCCCATGCTCAGCCGCACCCACGGCCAGACCGCCAGCCCCACCACCGTGGGCAAGGAGCTGGGCAACGTGGTGGTGCGCCTGGCCGCCGCGCGCGAGCGGATTGCCACCGTCAAGCTGCTGGCCAAGATGAACGGCGCCGTGGGTAACTACAACGCCCACCTGTCGGCTTGGCCCGACTTCGACTGGGAGGCCTTCAGCCGCCGCGTGATCGAATCGCCCGAAGCCGGCGAGCCGGGCGCCAACGCCGCCCGCCCGGGCCTGGGCCTGACCTTCCAGCCCTACAGCATCCAGATCGAGCCGCACGACTACATGGCCGAGCTGTTCGACGCCGTGGCGCGCGCCAACACCATCCTGATCGACCTGGCGCGCGATGTATGGGGCTACATCTCCTTAAGCTACTTCAAGCAGAAGACCAAGGCGGGCGAGATCGGCAGCTCCACCATGCCGCACAAGGTCAACCCCATCGACTTCGAGAACGCCGAAGGCAACCTGGGCCTGGCCAACGCCGTGCTGCGCCATTTGAGCGAGAAGCTGCCCATCAGCCGCTGGCAGCGCGACCTCACGGACAGCACCGTGCTGCGCAACATGGGCGTGGCGCTGGGCTACGCGGTGCTGGCGTATCAGTCGCTGATGACGGGCCTGAACAAGCTGGAGCTGAACGAGCCCGCGCTCGCCGCCGACCTGGACGCCGCCTGGGAAGTGCTGGCCGCGCCGATCCAGACCGTGATGCGGCGCTTTGGCGTGCCCGGCGCCTACGAGAAGCTGAAGGACGCCACCCGCGGCCAGGCCGTCACGCGCGAGGCGCTGCACGGGCTGATCCGCGCGCTGGAAATTCCGCAGGCCGAGAAGGAGCGCCTGCTGGCGCTCACCCCCGCCAGCTACGTCGGCCAGGCGGCGGCGCTGGCGCGGCGCGTTTGAAGGCTTTGGCGGCCCTGGTGCCGGCTTGGCAAGCGCCGGCCGTCATCAAAACAAGAGTTTGCGCATGGCCCTGAAAGCCACCATCTTCAAGGCCGAGCTGCAACTGGCCGACATCGACCACGGCCACTACACCGACCTCAGCCTGACGCTCGCGCGCCACCCCAGCGAAACCGACGAGCGCATGATGGTGCGCCTGGCCGCGCTGGCGCTCAACGCCCACCAGGTGCAGACGCTGTGCGGCGGCGACGCCCGCATCGGCTTCGGCGCCGGGCTGTCCAGCCCGGACGAGCCGGACGTGCTGCTGCAGGACTTCACCGGCCGCACCCGCCTGTGGATCGAGGTCGGCCAGCCGGACGACAAGGCGCTGGCCAAGGCCTGCTCGAAAGCCGACGCCGTGGCCGTCTACGCCTACGGCCCCGCCGCCGAGGTGTGGTGGCGCGGCATCGAGGCCAAGCTGGCGCGGCTCGACCGGCTGAGTGTGTGGCGCCTGCCCGCCGCCGACGCACAGGCGCTGGCGCAACTCGCCGAGCGCGGCATGGCGCTGCAGGCCACGCTGCATGACGGCGTGCTCACGTTCTCCAGCGCGCGCGGCAGCGTTGGCGTGGAACCAATGCGCTGGAAGTGA
>JAEXBL010000233.1 GCA_023394015.1 Pseudomonadota bacterium
TCCCACTCGTCCTCGCGGGAGATGCCCTGTTCTTCCACGAACACCGCCGTGCGCACGGCCGAGGCCGCTTGCTGCAGCGTGGCCCAGTCGCCCACCTGCACGCGGGTGACGGGCTGGCCGGCCTCGAAGGCCTCGATCAGCGCGCGCAGCGGCGCCGGCACTGGGCGGCTGGTCTGCGTGGCCGGATCGGCGAACACGTAGACCAGCTCGCCCGCGTTTAGCAACTCGCCGCCGCGAAAGATGGCGCCCACGAAGGTGAGCGACGAGGTGCCGATGCGGTCGCAGCGCAGGGCGACCTGAAGGCGGTCGTCAAAGCGCGCCGAGGCGTTGAACTCGCACGTCGTCTTGCGCAGGAACACCTCGCCGCCCAGCCGCTGCATGGCGGCCTCGTAAGGCAGGGCCAGCGCGCGCCAGTAGTCGGTCATGGCGCAGTCGTAATAGGCCAGGTAGTGCGGGTTGAAGACGATCTTCTGCGGATCGACCTCGGCCCAGCGCACGCGCAGGCGGTGGTGCAGGCGGAAGTCGGCGGGGTTCATGGCGATGCGGGTGGGCAAGAAAAGTGAGTCAGAACAGCCGGACGCGAAGGTCGCAAAGGATTCGCGAAGGACGCGAAATCGAATTCAACTCATGGCTCTTCCAACACGGCTGGTGGTGATGCATGGGCGCAGGTTCTCGCTCGAGTCAATGAGCTAGCCGGGTTCTTTCGCGCCCCTCGCGTGATCTTCGCGTCCTTGGCGTCCGTTTTTTGGGGCAACCGAGCATGGCGAACTGCCTTCACCCGCATTCAGCCCGAAGGCGCTGCGCAGCGCCGCCGCCGCGTCCTGGTGCAACTGCCGCGCCTCGGCGATGGCGCGGCCCATGGTGATGAAGCCGTGCACCACGCCGCGGTAGATCTCCAGATCGACCGGCACGCCGGCGGCGCGCAGCTTGTCGGCGTACTGCACGCCCTCGTCCACCAGCGGGTCGCATTCGGCCAGGCCCACCCAGGCTGGGGCGGCGCCCTCCACCTCAGCGCTTTTCAGCGGCGCAAAGCGCCAGTCGCTGCGGTCCACGCTGTCGATGTAGTGGTGAAAGAACCAGTCGATGAGCGGCTTGTCGAGCACCGGGCCGTGGGCGAACAGCGCGTGCGAATCGGTGTCCTGGTGGTCGGTGGTGCCGGGGTAGATCAGCAGTTGCAGTGCCAGCTTCAGCCCCTCGTCGCGCGCGTGCAGGGCGCTGACGGCAGCCAGGGTGCCGCCGGCCGAATCGCCGCCGACGGCGATGCGCGCGGTGTCCAGGCCCAGCGCGCGGCCGCCCTCGCCGGCCAGCCAGTGCAGCGCGTCCCAGGCGTCGTGCACGGCGGTGGGAAAGCGCCACTCGGGCGCCAGGCGGTAATCGAGCGACAGCACGGCGGCGCCGCTCAGGTGGCTGAGCACGCGGCACAAGGTGTCGTGCGATTCGATGCTGCCGATGGTGAAGCCGCCGCCGTGCGTGTACAGCAGCACCGGCAGGCCGGACTCGCGCGTGGGCGCCACCAGGCGCGCGCGCAGGCGGTGGCCGTCGCGCGCGGGGATGTGCAGCTCTTGCACCCGCGCCAGCTCGGGCCTGGGCACGTCGAGCACGCCGATGGACTTGGCGTAGGCGGCCTTGGCCTGCGCCGCCGTCAGCGTGTGCATGGGCGGGTACGGCGCCTGGGCCATGCGCTCGACGAGCAGGCGCATGGCGGGGGTCAGGCGGGCGTGGATGTCGGGACTGTGGTTCACATCAAGAACGGCTGCAGCGCTGGACAGGCCCAATGCTGGCAGCCATGAAAAGCAGTGTTCAACAACAGATGAGCGCGCCGGGAACAGGCCGTCCCGGCACGCAGCGGCTCTCAACGCACGCCAAAGCGCGCCCGGCAGCCGTTGTTCACCCAGAGCCGGCCGCGGCCGTCGTAGCCCCAGCTGCGCCCTTCTGTGCAGGCCTCTTGCGACATCTGCTCGACCACGCGCGGGCGGCCCTGGCGGTCGTCCCAGTGGCACCAGTTCTGGCGCCGCTCCACGCTTTCGCAGGTGACGGCGTAGCCGTAGCCCTGGTGATAGCCCCCAACCGGCGCGCCCCAGCCGCCGCTGGCGGGGCCGAACTCGGCCCGGCAGCCGTTGCGCACCCACACGCCGCCGTCGCGGCTGCCCCAGCTCTGGCCTTCGACGCAGGCGCTGCCGGACAGCTGGCGCAGCAGCACCTGGCGCCCGGGCAGCGGTGCGCGGCATTCCTGGTGGCGGCCGCCGTCGCTCTCGCAGCGGAAGGTACTGGCGGCCGACGGCTGCCCGAGGCTGTCGAGCGTGCTGCCGCCACCCTGGACCGGCGCAAAGTCGCCCCGGCAGCCGCCGCGCACCCACACCCGGCCGTTGCCGGCGTTGCCCCAGGTCTGGCCTTCGATGCAGGGGGTGTCGGAGATCTGGCGCTGCAGCACCATGCGCGCCCGCACCGGCGCGGCGCATTCGCGCTGGCGCCCGCCCTCGCTTTCGCAGCGCACGGTATGGCGAGCATCGCCATAGGCGCCGGCCTGGCCGGCGTAGCTGTCGGCAAAGCGGGCACGGCAGCCCCCGCTGACCCACACCGTGCCCGGGCCGCGGCTGCCCCAGCTCTGCCCTTCCACGCAGGACGCTGCCGACAGCTGCTGCGCCAGCACCGCGCGGCCACGGAACGGCGTGCCGCATTCCTGATAGCGGCCGTCCTGGCTGGCGCAGTCCACGGTCTGGCCGCTGCCATACACCGGGCTACCGCCCACGGGCGTGCCGTACACCGGCGTGCCGTAGGTCGGGCTGCCCACGGGCTGGCCGTAGGGCGGTGCATCCATCATCGGGGCGCAGGCGGCCGTGGCAAGCACCACGGCCAACAGGGATGGGAGTCGGAACATGCGGATAGCCTCCTTTGAAAAACGCCGCAGCGGCATGGGGTGCCTAACGCGACAGCCGGGTGCCCGGTTGTCCTGCGCATCCAATCCGTCGGCCGCTGGCGCCCAGCGGACCGACGCAGCGCGTCAGCGGAAGCGCACCGTCACCGGCTGCAGGCCGGTCACACCGTCGTAATGCGCGGTCACCTTCAGGCCCGGCTTGGGCGGCAACAGGGCCGAGAACGAGCCCAGGCTGACCACCTGCCCCGGCCGCAGCGACAGCTTGTCGGCCTTCAGCGCCTGCGCCAGCCACACCACGGCATTCAGCGGGTGGCCCAGCACGTCGCTGCCCTTGCCGCCGCCCAGCGGGGCGTCGGTGGCATCGACCAGGCGCACGTTCATGTCGCGCAACTCGTTCAACAGGCGCGCCTGGCCGGCGGCGTCCTGCGGCACCGCCAGCGGCGCGCCGCGCACGCCCAGGCGCGCGCCCACGTTCAGCGCGCTCAGCACGGCGCCGTTGATCTGCGCGGGCGTCTCGACGATCAGGTCGGGCAGTTCGATGAAGGGAATGATCTGGTCCACCTGCGCCAGCACCTCGGCCGGGGTCTTGGCATTGTTGATGGCGGCGCTCTTCACGCGCACCAGCAGGTCGGCCTCGTACAGCGGGCGGCTGCCGAAGGCGGCGTCCACCGTGGCGCCGCTGCCCAGCAGCATGTCGGTGTAGAGCGCGCCCCACACCGGCTGGTCGGTGTTGAAGCGCTTTTGCACCGCCGGGTTGGTCAGCCCAGCCTTGTAGCCCGCCAGGCGGCCGGCCTGCCCGGCCAGGCGCTGCTGCAGCTTGGAGCGGGTGCAGTTGGCATCGGCCATGGTCATGGTGGCCGGCGGGTTGGCGGCCGGGCGGCGCGCGTTGTAGTCGCCCAGCAGGCGGTTGATGGCCACCTCATCCAGGCAGCCGGGCGTGTCGGCCACCACCGGCGCCGACACGCTGGCGCAGCCGGCCAGCAGCGCCACGGCGGCCGCGGCCACGCCGGCTTGAACAAAGGTGCGGAACTGGGGCATGTCTCTCTCCTTGGGTGTTGAACGAAAATGACGCGCAACATCGTATCCCGGAAAACGCCATGGCCCTCATCCAGTACCTGACGCAAATCGAGTTCGACTACGGCGCAGTGCAGCAGTTGCCCGCTCAGTGCCAGCGCGCTGGCATCAGCCGCCCGCTGGTGGTGACCGACGCGGGCGTCAAGGCTGCCGGCGTGCTGCAGCCGGTGCTGGATGCGCTGGGCGCCCTGCCCCACGCCGTGTTCGACGGCACGCCGCCCAACCCCACCGAGGCCGCCGTGCGCGACGCCGTGGCGCTGTACCAGGCCGAGGGCTGCAATGGCCTCATCGCCGTCGGCGGCGGCAGCGCCATCGACTGCGCCAAGGGCGTGGCCATCGCCGCCACCCACCCCGGCCCCCTGACCACCTACGCCACCATCGAGGGCGGCAGCCCGAAGATCACCGACGCCGCCGCGCCGCTGATCGCCGTGCCCACCACCGCCGGCACCGGCAGCGAGGTGGCGCGCGGCGCCATCGTCATCGTCGACGACGGGCGCAAGCTGGGCTTTCACAGCTGGAGCCTGATGCCCCGCGCCGCCATCTGCGACCCCACGCTCACGCTCGGCCTGCCGCCGATGCTGACGGCCGCCACCGGCATGGACGCCATCGCGCACTGCATGGAGGTGTTCATGGCGCCCGCCTTCAACCCGGTGGCCGACGGCATCGCGCTGGAGGGCCTGCGCCGCGGCTGGGCGGACATCGAGCGCGCCACGCAAGACGGCGGCGACCGCGAGGCGCGCCTGAACATGATGGCCGCCAGCATGCACGGCGCCCTGGGCTTTCAGAAAGGGCTGGGCTGCGTGCACAGCTTGAGCCACAGCCTGGGCGGGGCCGACCCGCGCCTGCACCACGGCACGCTGAACGCGGTGTTTTTGCCGGCGGTGATCCGCTTCAACACCGGCGCCGACAGCGTGCAGGCCGAAGACCGCGTCGCCCGCATGGCGCAGGCCATGGGCCTGCCGCCGGGCGCCGACGTGGCCCAGGCCGTGCACGACATGACCGCCCGCCTCGGCCTGCCCACCGGCCTGCGGGCCATGGGCGTGACGGAAGACCTGTTCGACCAGGTGATCGAACACGCCCAGAAGGACCATTGCCACAACACCAACCCGCGCATCGCCAGCGCCGAGGACTACCGGCAGATGCTGATGGCGTCGATGTGACGGCCACCCGTGGCTCACCGTCGTTCCGGCGACGGACGAAGGGGGCCAAGGGAACCGAAGCGACGTCAGGAATCTCCTGCGTCGTGCCGGCGCAAGCCGGAATCCATGCGGCGCCTGCCGCCTTGGGGCTTGGTTCCATCGTCCACGCACGTGGATGCCGGCTTGCGGCGGCATGACGGGTGGAGGCCGTTGCCGGCCATCGGATGGCCGCTACAGCGGCGCCACGCGCGAGGGGTCGGGCCGCTCCAGCCAGGCTTCGAATTCGTCCGCCAGTTGCTGCGCCGCCTGCACCGCCGCCGTCCAGGTGCGCACGCGCTCGGCGTGGCCCAGGTGCTTGAAATCGTTGCGGTCGGGCAGCTTGGCGCCCGGCAACTGGCGCACCCAGTCCGGGTCGGGGGCCAGCACGACCATGTGGTCGAGAAAGCCGGTGGCGCGGTGGCGCCATCGGAGGCCCTTGTCCAGCCAGCCCGGCACCACCGCGCGCTGGAAGTGCGGGTACAGCACCAAGGCGCCGGTGGCGCGGCCTGAATCGGCATCCAGAACGGCCCCCGCGCCTGTCTGGCAAGCGCCGGCAGCTCCTGTTTTTGTAGTGTTGTAGGCCAGATGCAGGTGGTAGTCGGTGATGCCGCCGTCCCAGTAGGCGCCGCGCGGCGCGCCGGGGATGTCGTGCACGGCCTGCAGCACGAAGGGGATCGAGCCGCTGGCCTGCAGCGCGGGGAAGAAGTTGCCGGCCGTCAGCCGCACCTGGCGCGTGCGGTAGTCGCGCGTGGCAAAGGGCAGTGGCCAGGGGCGACCGCCCGGATCGGCGCCGGAGAACACTACGCGCTCGATCCACGCCCCCATGGCGCGCCGGCTGGCGGCGTTGCTGAGCGCGGCGCCCAGGTAGCCGGCGGCGGTGCGCCAGCGGCCCTCGCGCCCCAGCACGTGGCGCCCGCGCGAGGCCAGCACGTGCAGGCGGTAGCGCGGATGCTGCAGGATCACGCCCTCGTGCCCGTCGAACATGGCGCGCAGGTTGGCGGCGAAGGTGGCGCTCATCTGCGCGGGCAGCGGCATGCGCCGGCCCGGCGGCGCGCGCATGTCGCCGTGGATGTAGCCGTGCTCCAGCGCGGCGAAGGCCGGCACGGGGTCATGAAGGCAGGCCGTGGCCATGCGCCAGGCGCCGATGCTGGCGCCCACCAGATCCACCGGCTGCGCGCTTTGCGGCAGCCAGTGGCCGAAGATGAAGCGGTCCAGCGGGCCCAGCATCAACCCCTTGGGGCCGCCGGCCGCGGCGGGGATGGTGCCCACGTGGCCGGGCTGCAGGCCGTGCCACTCGATGTGCTGGCGCGCGGCCGGGCCGGCGTACAGCCGCAGCGCGGGCATGCGCGCGGCGCTCAGAAGGTGATGACCTTGTCGGCCTGCACCGTGGCTTCGGCCAGCTCGGCCAGGGTGCCGACGGTGACGCCGTCGATCAGCGGCAGCGCCAGCAGGCCGCGGTTGCCGGCGCAGGTCTTGCACACCTTCACCGGCACCTGTTGCGCGGTCAGCTGCTCCACCATCTGCTGCAAGGTGTTGCCCGAGGCGTCCTGCTGATTGGGCAGGCCGAGCACGGTGGCGTCGGACATCAGGAACACGTCGAGCTGCGGCGCCCCGCCCTCGCGCCCCATCAGCGCCAGCGCCAGGCGCAGGGCGGACAGGCAGCGCTCGCTGCCATAGGGCGCGGCGTGGATGATGAGCAGGATTTTTTGCATGACAGGCTCCGCTGGTCAGGGTTCGGGAATGCGGGCGATGTTAGCCTGCCCCGGTGTCGGCCCAGACGTCACGGCGCGCCATCACCGCCTCGAAATCCGGCCGTGCCAGCAGGCCCTGCAGCCAGTGCGCCACCGCGGGCGGCGCCTGCCGTGCAAAGCGCGCCGCGTCGTGCCGGGCGAACTGGCGCACGAATGGCGCCAGCGCGACATCCGCCAGCGCCGGGCGGGTGCCGAAAAGCTGCGGTGATGCGCTGTCTGTCGGCGAATCGGCCGCCACCGCCTGCAGCCTCTGTGCCAGCCGCTGCAGAAATTGAAGCGCCTGCTGATAATGCGCGGCGCTGAAGCAGGCCTCGGCGTCTTCGGTTTCAGCCGGCCACTCGGCGCGATAGCGCGTGGCGTACTTGGCGCGGTCAAGGTGCGGCTTGAAATCGCGCTCGCCCGCTTCGACCAGCGCCAGCATGTCGGCCAGCGTGCCGCCTTCGGGTGCCAGCCAGCCTTCGGGATCGTGCTGCGCCAGCGCCCAGCGCATCACCTCCAGGCTTTCGTCGATCACGGCGCCGCCGGGCAGCACCAGCACCGGCACCGTGCCCTTGGGCGAAGCCGCCAGCATGGCGGCGGGTTTGTCGCGCAGCAGGATCTCGCGCATTTCCACGTCAATGCCCGCCACCTGCAGCGCCCAGCGGGCGCGCATGGCGTAGGGGCAGCGGCGAAAGGTATAGAGCACGGGCCGGGCTGTCATGCGCCGATTCTGGCAAAGCGCGCCCCGCGCCGCCACCGGCACACAGTTGCTCACAAAACCGGCGCCCGGATATGCCCCTACACCCCCCTGATCAGGGGGTTCGCGCCTATAGTGGACCGGTGCGCGGCGCGTGGTCGCGCACCTGCGTTGCGAGGCGCGGCGTTCGCACCGTCCATCCCCATCCGCCGCCGTATGGAGGAGACAAAGCCATGCACCTGCTGTTTGCCCAATTCACCGTTCGCTGGTTGGCCCTGGTCACCGGCGCGGCCCACGCCACCAGCGCCTTGCGCTGCTTGGCCCGGCACGCGCCATCACCCGATGCCGACCCCGACGAACCACCGCAGCGGCCTGCCCCCACCCCTTTGGCGAGGCAGCCCAGGCCGGCCTGATGATCGTCAAACCGGTTGCCATGCCGCCTGGCGCACTCTTTTCTTGATAGCTGCCCGCGCCGGCGGATCAGCGCCAACCGGCTTATTTGGTCTGCAAGCCCTTGAGCTTTTCGAAGGCCGAAGCCATGGCCGTGCCACCCTGCGGCTGCGCCCTGCCGGGGCCGCCTGAGTAGCCGCCCTGCCCCCGCCCACCGCCCCGCCCGCGTGGCGCGTGCTCAAAGCGGTTCTCGCGGGGGCCATCGCGTCGCGGCGCCTGTGCATCCAGCTTCATGGTCAGGCTGATGCGCTTGCGCGGCACGTCCACCTCGAGCACCTTGACCTTGACCACCTGGCCGGTCTTGACGATCTCGCGCGCGTCCTGCACGAACTTGTTGGCGAGCTGGCTCACGTGCACCAGCCCGTCCTGGTGCACGCCCAGATCGACGAAGGCACCGAAAGCGGCCACGTTGCTCACCGTGCCTTCGAGGAGCATGCCGGGCTGAAGGTCGGCGATATCGTGAACGCCCTCGTTGAAGCGCGCCACCTGGAAGTCGCCGCGCGGATCGCGGCCGGGCTTTTCCAGCTCGGCCAGGATGTCCTTGACGGTGATGGCACCGAAGCGGTCGCTGGCGAAGGCCTCGGGCCTGAGCGGCTTCAGCAGCTCGGCGCGGCCTATGAGCTGGTCGATGGGCTGGCCGGTCTTCAGGATGATCTGCTCGACCACCGGGTAGGTTTCGGGGTGCACGCCGGTCATGTCCAGCGGGTTGTCACCGCCGCGGATGCGCAGAAAGCCGGCGCTTTGCTCGAAGGTCTTGGGGCCGAGACCGGAGACTTCCAGCAGCTGCTGGCGGCTTTTGAACGCGCCGTGCGCCTCGCGCCAGCGCACCACCGCCTTGGCCACCGTGCCCGACAGGCCCGACACGCGCGCCAAGAGCGGCGCGCTGGCGGTGTTCAGATCGACGCCGACGCCGTTCACGCAGTCTTCCACCACCGCGTCCAGCGTGCGCGCCAGCTCGCTCTGGTTGACGTCGTGCTGGTACTGGCCGACGCCGATGCTCTTGGGGTCGATCTTCACCAGCTCGGCCAGCGGGTCCTGCAGGCGGCGCGCGATGCTGGCGGCGCCGCGCAGGCTGACGTCCACGTCGGGCAGCTCCTGCGATGCGTATTCGCTGGCCGAATAGACGGAGGCGCCGGCTTCGCTGATGACGATCTTTTCAATCGCTGCCCGCGCTGCTCCAGCGGGCGTCGGGGCCGCTTTTTGCATCAGCTTGATGAGATCGCCGGCCAGCCTGTCGGTCTCGCGGCTGGCGGTGCCGTTGCCGATGGCGATGAGCTGCACACCGTGCTTGTCGACCAGTTTCGCCAGCTGGTGCAGGCTGCCGTCCCATTCCTTGCGCGGCTCGTGCGGGTAGACGGTGGCGGTGTCCACCAGCTTGCCGGTGGCATCGACCACGGCGACCTTCACCCCGGTGCGGATGCCGGGGTCCAGCCCCATGGTTGCGCGCGCGCCAGCGGGAGCCGCCAAAAGCAGATCCTTCAGGTTGCGGGCGAAGACATGAATGGCCTCTTCTTCGGCCCGCTCGCGCACCTCGCTCATGAGTTCCACGGTCAGGTGCAAAGAGAGTTTCACCCGCCACGCCCAGCGCGCCACCTCGGTGAGAAAGGCATCGGCCGGGCGGGGATTGGTG
>JAEXBL010000303.1 GCA_023394015.1 Pseudomonadota bacterium
CGCCGGGTCGCTGGCCTGCCGCGCATCGGCGGCCACCACGCGGTCCAGCGCGTCCAGCTCCGCCTGCGTGCCGCCGGCGGCCAGGAAGTCGGGCGCGTGGTGGTGGTATTCGTAGTGCGCGCCGGTCAGCAGCGCCACGGTGCAGATGGCCAGCTCGCGCAGCTTGCGGCTGGTGGGCAGCTCGGTGCGCACGGCCTTCAGGTAGGTGTTCCAGCCGCGCGCCAGCGGCTCGCTCCACAGCAGCGCCTTGTCCTGGTTGATGAGCTGGCCGCCGCGGCGCGCCAGGATGGCGTCGACCAGTTCGGCGGGCTGCGGGTGGCGTTCGGGGGTCCAGTCGGGGATGCGCATGGCGGGTCTCGGGTGGTGGGGACAGCGCAGAGGATAGGGCGATAATTCCGCCCCATGCGCATTCGCTTTACCAAGATGCAGGGCGCGGGCAACGATTTCGTGGTGCTCGACGAACGGCACGGCCCGCTGAACCTGAGCGCGGCGCATTACCGATTCCTGGCCGACCGGCACGTCGGCGTGGGCGCCGACCAGGTGCTCAGCGTGCGCCCGCCGCCGTCGCCGGAGGTCGATTTCGAATACGTGATCCACAACGCCGACGGCGGCGAGGTGGAGCACTGCGGCAACGGCGCGCGCTGCTTCGTGCGCTACCTGCGTGAGCGCGGGCTGACCGACAAGCCGCGCGTGCGGGTGCAGGTGCGGCGCGGCGTGATCGAGCTGAGCGAAGAGCCCGATGGCCGCGTGCGCGTGGACATGGGCGCGCCGGTGTTCGATCTGGACCGCGTGCCCTTCGATGCCACCGGCCTGACCCCGGTGCCGGCCGGTGCCACGCCGGGTCACCTGTGGCAGCTGTGGCCTCTGGCCCTGATGCCGGATCAGGCCGAAGCGTCTGCGCAGACAGCGTCGACAGCCATCGTCAACGTCGCGGTGCTGTCCATGGGCAACCCGCACGCGGTGCAGCTGGTGGGCGACGTGGACCGCGCGCCCGTGGCCAGCCACGGCCCGCTGATCGAGCGCCACCCGGCCTTTGCGCAGCGCGTCAACGCCGGCTTCATGCAGGTCGTGGACCGCGGCCACGTGCGCCTGCGCGTGCACGAGCGCGGCGCCGGCGAAACCCTGGCCTGCGGCACCGGCGCCTGCGCGGCGGTGGTGGCCGGCATTCGCCTGGGCCTGCTGGATGCGCGCGTCGACGTGCAGGCGCGCGGCGGGCGCCTCACCATCGAATGGGCCGGCGGCGAGCACGACCCCGTGTTCATGACCGGCCCCGCCACCACCGTGTTCGAGGGCAGCATCGAGCTGCCCGATCTTGTAGCTTCAGACCCGGCCTGAAGGCCGCCTTGCCACCGACATGCAGACACCACCCATCACCGAAGAAGACATCGCCCAGTTCCTGATCCACACGCCGGATTTCTTTGAGCGCCATGCCGATTTGCTGGGCGCCGTGCAGCTGACCAGCCCGCACGGCGGCCGCGCCGTCAGCCTGCAGGAGCGCCAGGCCGAGATGCTGCGCGAGAAGATCAAGGTGCTGGAGCTGCGCCTGATGGAGATGGTGCGCCACGGCAACGAGAACATGCTGATCGCCGACAAGCTGCTGCGCTGGTCGCGCCAGCTGTTCATGGTGGCGCGCCCGGTGGACCTGCCGGCGGTGCTGGTCAGCGAGATCAAGAGCCAGTTCAGCGTGCCGCAGTCGGCCATGAAGCTGTGGGACGTGGCCGAGGTGTACGCCGGCGAGCCTTTTGCCCAGGGCGCCAGCGACGACGTGAAAAGCCTGGCCTCGTCGTTGACCACGCCCTACTGCGGCGTCAACGCCGGCTTCGACGCCGTGCAGTGGCTGGACGACCCCGAGGCCGCCGCCTCGCTGGCGCTGATCCCGCTGCGCGCCGGCGCCACCCACCCGGCCTTCGGCCTGCTGGTGCTGGCCTCGCCCGACAGCCAGCGCTACCAGGCCGGCATGGCGACGGACTTTCTGGAGCGCATCGCCGAGCTGGCCAGTGCGGCGCTGTCCCGGGTGCGGGATACCTGACGGCTTGGTCTCAAGGCAAAGCGGCCTCCGGCGCAGACGGGACAGGCGCGAGCAGCTATTGATGAAGTAGCAAAATGACTGTGCCCGCCGCCGCCCTCTCACCCGCCGATGCGGCGCTGGTCGAGCGCTACCTGGCGCACGCGCGCCACGAAAAGCGCCTGGCCGAGCGCACGCTGGCGCTGTACCGGCTGGATCTGCAAAAGCTTGGCGCGCACGCCGCTGAGGCCGGCGTGGCGCTGGCGGCCGTCGGGCCGCACCACGTGCGCCGCTGGGTGGCGCAGATGCACGCCGGCGGGCGCAGCGGGCGCGGCATCGCGCTCATCCTGTCGGGCTGGCGCGGCTTCTACGCCTGGCTGGGGCGCGAAGGCCTGATCGCCGCCAACCCGGTGCAGGACGTGCGCGCCCCGCGCCAGGCGCGGCCCTTGCCCAAGGCGCTGGGCGTGGACGAGGCGGTGCAACTGGCCGAGCACGCCGACACCGGCGACGACCCCTGGCTCGACGCGCGCGACGCCGCCATGGTCGAACTGCTGTACGGCAGCGGCCTGCGCGTGGCCGAGCTGCTGGGGCTGGACGTGGCGCCCAGCGACGCCGCCCTGCGCGCCGGCCGCGGCTGGATCGACCTGCCCGCGGCCGAGGTGCAGGTGCAGGGCAAGGGCGCCAAGC
>JAEXBL010000358.1 GCA_023394015.1 Pseudomonadota bacterium
AGCTGCGACTCGATCGGCAGCCAGCCCAGCAGCCACACCAGGGTGCGCAGGCCGCCGCCGGCTTCCGGCTCGCGCGTCCACGCCTGCGCGCTGCCGTCCTGCCACTCCAGCCCGCCGCCTTCGGCCAGTTGCACGCGCCAAGCCGCCTCGGGGCGGGCGCCAGCGTCGAACAGGCGCTTGACTTCGGCCGCCAGCGCCGGGTGGTCGAACACCACGCCCATTTCGGTGTTGAGCTGGGCCGAGCGCGGGTCGAAGTTGAACGAGCCGACGAAGCCGCGCACGCCATCGACGACGAAGGCCTTGGTGTGCAGGCTGGCGCCGCTGGAGCCGATCAGCTCGCGCCCGGGGCCGCGGCCGTCGGGCTTCAGCTCGTACAGTTGCACGCCCTGCGCCAGCAGCGGCGCGCGCCAGGCGCGGTAGCCGGCGTGCACGGCGGGCACGTCGTTGGCGGCCAGCGAGTTGGTCAGCACGCGCACCTGCACGCCGCGCCGCGCCTGGCCGGCCAAGAGCAGCGTGCCGCCCTCGCCGGGCACGAAGTAGGGCGAGATGAGCCAGCTCTCGCGCTGGGCCGAGAACAGCAGCGCCATCACGTCGTACAGCAGCCAGCCGACGCGGTCCTGCCGGCGCGCCAGCGGCGAGGCCTTTTCGGGCGGGTCGGACAGCACGCGAATGCCGGGCGACCAGTGCAGCGCCAGGCCGCCCTGCAGCTTCTCGGCCAGGTCGTCGCGCCCGGCCAGCGCGCGCACCCAGGGCGAGGCAGCAGCCTCGGCCAGCCATTGCCGGCGCCGCGCGGCGAAATCCTCGGCCGACCACTGCGAGCCGCGCCGGTGCAGCGCGGCCAGCGGCACCACGGCGGCGGAGTTCCAGAAGGCGTCGAACACGCCGCTGGTCTGCGCCACGGCGGGGCCGAGCAGCAGCAGGTCGGCGTCCTGGAAGTTGGTTTCTTCGGCCGCGTCGAAGTATTCGTCGCCCACGTTGCGCCCGCCGACGATGGCCACGCGGTTGTCGGCGATCCAGGCCTTGTTGTGCATGCGGCGGTTGAAGCCGGCAAAGCGCAGGCCCATCTCCAGCGCGCGGCGCAGGCCGCCGCCGCGGTTGCGCGCCGGGTTGAACAGGCGCACTTCCAGGTTGGGGTGCGCGTCCATGGCCAGCCAGGCGTCGTCGCGGCCGGCCACGTTCATGTCGTCGATCAAGAGGCGCACGCGCACGCCGCCCTCGGCGGCGGCCATCAGCTCGTGCTCCAGCAGGCGGCCGGTGAGGTCGTGGCGCCAGATGTAGTACTGCACGTCCAGGCTGCGCTGGGCCGTGCGCGCGGTGCGGGCGCGGGCCACGAAGGCCTGCACCGCGTCATCCAGCAGCGCCGCGCCGCTGGCCTCGGGTGCCTGGGCCGACAGCAGCGGCTGCACCAGGCGGTCCAGCACGGTATCGGCCGCGGCCACCGGCAATGCCTCTGAGGGCGCGCCCTGCGCCCGCGCCGCAAAGTGACCCCAGGACCACAGCGCCAGCGCCGACAGCAGGGCGATGGCGAGCAGCGCGATCAGGCTCCAGCGCAGGGCGGGATGCAGCATCCAGTCAGCCCCCAAGGCGGGTTCCACCTGCGCCGGCCGCCGTCAAACGCACCGCATTCAGCCGGCCGCGCGCTTGCCGAGAATCTCGAACGCGGGCAGGGTCTTGCCCTCCAGCACCTCCAGAAAGGCGCCGCCGCCGGTGGAGATGTAGCCCACCTCCTTGTCGATGCCGTACTTGGCAATCGCCGCCAGCGTGTCGCCGCCGCCGGCGATGCTGAAAGCGGGGCTGTCGGCAATGGCTTGGGCAATCGTCCTCGTGCCCTGCTCGAACGGCGCCATCTCGAACACGCCGACCGGACCGTTCCAGACAATGGTGCCGGCTTTTAGGAGCTGTTCGGCCAGTTTGGCGGCCGTTTGCGGGCCGATGTCGAGAATCATGTCGTCCGGCGCCACGTCGGTGGCGGCCTTCACCTCGGCCTTCGCGTCGGCCTTGAATTCCTTGGCGATCACCACGTCGGTGGGAATAGGTACTTCCGCGCCGCGCGCCTTCATGGCCTCGATCACGGCCTTGGCGTCGCCCACCAGATCCGGCTCGGCCAGACTCTTGCCGATCGGCAGCCCCGCCGCCAGCATGAAGGTGTTGGCAATGCCGCCGCCGACGATAAGTTGATCCACTTTGGCGGCCAAAGACTGCAAGATGGTGAGTTTTGTGCTCACTTTGCTGCCGGCGACGATGGCGACCAGTGGCCGCTTCGGCGCCGCCAGCGCCTGGTTCAGGGCGTCGATCTCGGCCGCCAGCAGCGGGCCAGCGCAGGCCACCGGGGCGAACTGGGCGATGCCGTAGGTCGTGCCCTCGGCACGGTGCGCGGTGCCGAAGGCATCGTTGACGTAAATGTCACAAAGTGCGGCCATCCTGCGCGAAAGCGCTTCATCGTTCTTCTTTTCGCCCTTGTTGACGCGGCAGTTCTCCAGCAGCACGAGCTGGCCGGGCTGCACATCGACGCCATCGACCCAGTCCGCCACCAGCGGCACGGCGCGGCCCAGCAGTTCGCCCAGGCGCTGCGCCACCGGCGCCAGCGAATCGGCCGGGGTCATCTCGCCTTCCTTGGGGCGGCCCAGGTGGCTGGTCACCATCACGGCGGCGCCGGCATCCAGCGCCATCTGGATGCAGGGCACGCTGGCGCGGATGCGGGTGTCCTCGGTGATGCGGCCGGCGGCGTCCTGCGGCACGTTCAGATCGGCCCGGATGAAGACTCGCTTGCCTTGGGCAGCGCCCTGGGCGCACAGGTCGGAAAAGCGCAGAACGTTCATGGTGATGCGGTGAAAAGGGTTGGAGAAACAGCGCGCGGTGGGCGCTGCCGTTCACGAATCCGTCATTTTAAGAGGCCCGGCCAGCCGCCTGACGGCAGGCAAGGTGCATTCTGGGCTTCCAGCGCTTGCCGAACAAGCCTAGACAGCTACCAATTCAATAGTATGCGCAGCGGCAGGTAAACCGCCATGCCGACGCCAATGGCCCCCACCAGGGCAAAACTCCAGCGCCGGCGCCAGAAGTAGAAGGCCGCCGCGGCCAGCGCACCCCAGGTGCGGGCGTCGCGCAGCAGCGGGCCGAAGGCGCCGTCGGTGAGCACGATGTCGGGCGCGATCACCGCCGCGAGCGCGGCGATGGGTGCGTACTGCAGGCCGCGCTGCGCCCAGTCGGGCAGGCGCCATTCGCGCTCGCTGATGAAGAAAAAGCCCCGCGTGACGACGGTGACCACCGTCATGCCCAGGATCACCAGCAGGGTCCAGCCGTCGGTTTCAGCCATGCAAGCCATCCCCGCCGCGCTCCGTGGCGGCCTTCGGGTCCTCGGGCGGCCGGGCGGCGGCCGCGTCGTCCTCGCCACCGCCACGCGGTGGCGGCGGTGGACGCAGCCGCTGCTCCAGCACCAGGCTGAGCGCCACCGCCACCACGATGGCGGCGACGATGTTCAGCCGGTAGGGCAGCTCGAACAGCACCACCGCGGCGGCCGCTGCGATCAGCGCCGACAGCGCGCGCATGCGCGTGGTGGCCAGCGAGCAGGCGACGGCCAGCAGCGCCAGCGTGCCGGCAAAGCCCAGCCCCCAGCGCTCGGGCAGGGCCGCGCCCATGAAGATGCCCGCAAAACCAAAGGCCTGCCAGAACACCCAGTTGCAGCAGTTGCCGCCCCACAGGTAGGCCATTTGCGCGCGGCGCGCCTGCGCGGTCTCGGCCGGCCGGGGAAAGCGCCGGGTGTACAGCACGTAGGTCACGTCGCCCGTGAAGTAGCCGAGCCACAAGCGGCGAAATCGCGGCAGAAACATGAAGTAATCGCGCAGATGCAGGCTGAAGACGACAAATCGCAGGTTCACGCAGAAGGCCGTGGCCAGGATCACCCACAGCGGCGCGCCAGCGGCGATGAGCGGAATGGCCGCCAGTTGCGCGCTGCCGGCGAACACCAGCAGCGACATCAGCACCGCCTCGGTCAGCGACATGCCGCTCTTGACCATGGCCACCCCGGTCATGAACGACCAGGCGGTGAGGCCGACCGAAATGCCCGCCATCTCGCGCGCGCCGACCCAGAACAGCGGGTGGCGCGCGGTGTGGGCCAGCGATTCGATGCGCCCGGCCACCCAGCCGCCGACGCCGCCCGACGCCGACAGGCCCTCGCGCGGCTCGGGCGGCAGCGGCATGTTCATGGCGCGGGGCTTTCTGGTGACGTGGCGTCGAAGCGCTGGCCGGCCTGCAGCGGATGGCCGCGCAGGAACTCGCGCACCGGCAGGCGCTTGCCGCCGGGGCGCTGCAGTTCGGTGAGCCGCAGGGCGCCGCCGTCAGGTCCTGCCCCGCAGGCGACCACCACGCCCTCGTCGGTCACAGACAGGATCTGGCCTGACCGCCTGTCCAACGAGCCATCGACGCTATGCAGTTCAGAGCGCCAGATCTTGATGACCTCGCCGTCCAGGCTGCTGCTGGCCCCGGGGAAAGGGTCGAAGGCGCGGATGCGCCGCTCGATCACCGCCGCCGGCTGCGCCCAGTCGATGGCGGCCTCGTGCTTGTCGATCTTGTGGGCGTAGGTGATGCCCTCAGCCGGCTGCGGCGTGGCCGTAAGGCCCCCGCAGGCGGCCAGTTCCAGCGCCTCGACGATCAGGCGCCCGCCCAGCGCGGCCAGTTCGTCGTGCAGGCTGGCTGTGGTGGCGCGCGGGCCGATGGGGAGTTTCTCGACCAGCAGCATGTCGCCGGTGTCGAGGCCCGCGTCCATCTGCATGATGGTGACGCCGGTCTCGGCATCGCCGGCCTCGATGGCGCGGTGAATCGGCGCGGCGCCGCGCCAGCGCGGCAGCAGGCTGGCGTGGATGTTCAGACAGCCGAGTCCCATGCCCCCACGCTCCGCGGCTTCGCCTGCTGCGCTGCCCCCCAAGGGGGCCTTCGCGCCTTCGGGCGGCCGTGCGGCGCTCATGTAGCCCCCACGCTCCGCGGCTGCGCCTGCTGCGCTGCCCCCCGAGGGGGCCTGCGCGCCTTCGGGCGGCCGTGCGGCGCTCATGGCGTCCAGCACCCATTGCGGCAGGATCAGCCCGTAGGCGGCCACCACCAGCACGTCGGGCGCGGCGGCCTGCAGCGCGGCGCGGGCGGCGGCCGCATCGTCGGGGTATTGGCCGTCCAGCCGCAGGCTGCGCGGCTGGGCCACGGCGATGCCGTGTGCCTGGGCGAATTGCTTGACGGGCGAGGCCTGCAGCTTCATGCCGCGGCCGGCCGGGCGATCGGGCTGGGTCAGCACCAGCGGGATGCTGAACCCCGCCGCGTGCAGCCGCGCCAGCGCCACGCGGGCGAACTCGGGGGTGCCGGCAAAAGCGACTTTCATGCTCATAATTCAATAGCTGCCAGCGCCTGTTGGTCGGGCGCAGGCAGTTTTGTTGGGCTTGTTGTGGTTCAGCGCGGTTCGGGCAGGTCGGGCAGGTCCTCGTCGCCGTTCGACCAACCGCGCACCACGCCAGCGCGGTCGATGTCGATGAACAGCAGGCGCCAGGTGGGGCCGTCGGTATAGCGCCACACCCAGACGTCGCCGTCGAAGTTGTGTACGCCCATCACCCGCGCCGGCGGGCCGTATTCGCGCAGCACGTCGGCGCGCGTCCACACGTGGGGCTGGATGCGCTGGCCGAACAGCGCCTCGCTCAGCACCTGCTCGACGCGGGCCACGCGGCCCTGGGCGTCCAGGTCGATGTTGAACACGCGCTGGCCGGCCGGCTGGTAGCTGTATTGCAGGCGTTCGCCGGCACCGGCGCTGGGCGGGTAATGGGCGCTCGGGCGGCCCAGGGTTTGCAGCAGCTCGGCCGCGGGCGTGCCGGGCGCGATGCGGCTGGGCTCGGCGAACAGCGCGCAACCCGCCAGCAGCAGTGCCAAGCCCAGCGCGGCCCATGACGTCCGCGCGGCCCGCGCCGCGCGCGGCGGCGTCATGCCGGCTCCCGGGCGCGCTCGGCTTTCTCCTGCCGCTCGGCCTTGAGCAGCTTGGTCTTGATGCGGCCCTGCTTGAGCGGCGACAGGTATTCGACGAACACCTTGCCCA
>JAEXBL010000451.1 GCA_023394015.1 Pseudomonadota bacterium
CTGGTGGTGCTCAGTCTTTTGGCCGAAGTCATCTCCAACGACAAGCCACTGCTCGTGCGTTACGAGGGGCAGCTTTACTTTCCGCTGCTCAAGACCTATCCCGAGAAGGCGTTCGGCGGCGATTTCGAGACCGAAACCGACTATCTTGATCCCTTCATCCGCGATCGGCTCACAAAAGACGGCAATTGGGCGCTGTTTCCCCCGATCCCCTACGGCAGCAAGACCATCAACTACTTCGCCAAGGCGCCCAATCCGGCGCCGCCCAGCGCCGACAACTGGCTCGGCACCGACGACCGGGGGCGCGACCTGCTGACGCAGCTCATCTATGGCTTTCGCGTCAGCGTGCTGTTTGCGCTGGCGTTGACCACCGTGGGCGTGCTGCTGGGCGTGGCGGCGGGGGCGGTGCAGGGCTTCTTCGGCGGCAAGACCGACCTGGCCTTCCAGCGCTTCATCGAGGTCTGGGGCTCGATGCCTGAGCTGTACCTGCTGATCATCTTCAGCGCCATCCTGGCACCCAGCATCGGGCTGCTGCTGGTGCTGCTCAGCCTGTTCGGCTGGATGGGCCTGTCGGACTACGTGCGCGCCGAGTTCCTGCGCAACCGCCAGCTCGACTACGTGAAGGCCGCGCGCGCCCTGGGCGTGCCCAATCGGCAAATCATCTGGCGCCATATCCTGCCCAACAGCATGACGCCGGTGGTCACCTTCCTGCCCTTTCGCATGAGCGCGGCGGTGCTGGCGCTGACCTCGCTCGACTTCCTGGGTCTGGGCGTGCCGCCCGGCACGGCGAGCCTGGGCGAGTTGCTCAGCCAGGGCAAGAACAACATCGACGCCTGGTGGATCTCGCTGTCCACCTTCGGCGTGCTGGTGCTCACGCTGCTGCTGCTGACCTTCATGGGTGATGCGCTGCGCGACGCGCTGGATCCCAGAAAGGCCGACGCATGAATGTCACGGCCCAACACTTCCGTACGCGAAGGACGCGAAGGTTTCGCGAAAGGCGCGAAACAAACAGCCTGGTATTGGTTTTGTTCTTTCGCGTCCTTTGCGTGCTCTTTGCGTCCTTCGCGTCCGGCTGTTCATGTCTTTCCCGGCCATGACCACCCCTCTGCTCGACGTGCGCGACCTGTCGGTGGCCTTCGGCCCCAAGACGGTGGTGGAGGGCGTGTCCTTGTCCATCGCGCCCGGCGAGAAGCTGGCGCTGGTGGGCGAATCGGGCTCGGGCAAGACGGTGACGGCGCTGGCGCTGCTGCGCCTGCTGCACGGCGCGCGGGTGGCGGGTCGGGCGCTGTTCAACGATGGGCAGCAGACGCGCGATTTGCTGGCCGTCCCGGAGCGCGAGTTGCGCGGCCTGCGCGGCGACGACATCGCCATGATCTTCCAGGAGCCGATGACGGCGCTCAACCCGCTGATGACGGTGGGCGAGCAGATCGCCGAGGTGCTGCGGCTGAAACGGGCCATCACGCCCGCCCAGTCGGCGCAGGCCGCCATTGAACTGCTGGCGAAAACCGGCATCCCAGAGCCCGCCCGCCGCGCGGGCGCCTACCCGCACCAGCTCAGCGGCGGCCAGCGCCAGCGCGCCATGATCGCCATGGCGCTGGCCTGCCAGCCCAAGCTGCTGCTGGCCGACGAGCCGACCACCGCGCTCGACGTGAGCCTGCGCGGCCAGATCCTCGATTTGCTGGGTGAACTGCAGCAGGGCAACGGCATGGCCGTGCTGCTGATCACGCACGACCTCAACCTGGTGCGCCGCTTCGCTGACCGCGTGGCGGTGATGCAGCACGGCCGGCTGGTGGAGCACGGCCCCACGGCCGACATCTTCCACGCCCCGCGCCACCCCTACACGCAAAAGCTGATGGCCAGCAAGCCCGAGCGTGACGTGGACGAAAGCCCGCCCGCGCCCGGCGCCACGCCCGCGCTGGCGGCGCAGGGCCTGCGCGTGGTCTATCCCACGCCGCTGCCGGGCATTCGCGGCTGGTTCAAGAAGGGCGAGTTCGTGGCCCTGCAAGGCGCCGACTTTGCGATCGCCCCCGGCCGCACGCTGGGTGTGATCGGCGAGTCCGGCTCGGGCAAATCCACGCTGGCGCAGGCCGCGCTGGGCCTGCTGCCGCGTCCGCAGGTGGTCGGTCAGGTGCAGGTGGCGGGCCAGCGCTGGCAGCTCAAGGCCGCCGCAGACAAGCCGCTGCGCCGCGTGGTGCAGGTGGTGTTCCAGGACCCGTTCTCGTCGCTGTCGCCGCGCCTGACGGTGGAGGAAATCGTGGGCGAGGGCTTGCTGGTGCACGCGCCCGAGGTGGCCGCGCCCGAGCGCGCCGACCGCGTGCGCGCCGCGCTGGCCGAGGTGGGCCTGACCGAGGCGCAGTTCCCGAACCTGCTGGCGCGCTACCCGCACGAATTCTCGGGCGGGCAGCGCCAGCGCATCGCCCTGGCGCGTGCGCTGATCGTGCAGCCCCAGCTGCTGGTGCTGGACGAGCCCACCAGCGCGCTCGACGTCACCATCCAGAAGCAGGTGCTGGCGCTGCTGCAGCAGTTCCAGCGCGAGCGGGGTTTGAGCTACCTGCTGATCACGCACGACGTGGACGTGGTGCGCGCCATGGCGCACGAGGTCATCGTGCTCAAGGACGGCGCGGTGGTCGAGGCCGGCCCCGCCGCCCAGGTGCTGGGCGCGGCGCGGCACCCCTACACGCAGAAGCTGCTGGCGGCGGCGTGAAGGCGGCCCGGCGCCGAGCAGGCTGCTCGGCGACCTGATTTGATAGCACTCGGTGCTTGCCACGCAAGCAGTGTAACCGCTTTTGACGCCCTCATGACAGCGCGGCGCCGGCGCCGCTGGGGCGCATCGGCCATGGCCGATAATCGGCCCCGATGTTTGGTTCGACCCGGGCGCGCTGGCGGCCCGCACCGTTTCTGGTCTTCAGTGGGGCGCTGCACCTGGCGGCGCTGGCCGCGGCCGTGCTGGCTCCCGGCTGGTGGCCGCTCTGGCTGGGTGCCGTGCTGGCCAACCAGGTGCTGATCACGCTGTGCGGCTTGCTGCCACGCTGTGGCCTGCTCGGCCCTAACCTGCGCCGCCTGCCGCCCGAGGCCGCCGCACGCGGCGAGGTGGCCCTGACCTTCGACGACGGGCCCGACGCCGCCGTCACCCCGCGCCTGCTCGATCTGCTGGAGGCGGCCGGCGCCCGCGCCACCTTCTTCTGC
>JAEXBL010000036.1 GCA_023394015.1 Pseudomonadota bacterium
CCATGGTGCTGGGCTTCAAGAACGGCTCCGAACTGGTGATGACCGCCATGGGCGGCACGGCCGGCGTGTTCTTCGTCATGGCTACCCTGGCCAGCGTGATCAAGCGCGACATCTCCGGCATGGGCAAGTGGCTGTTCGTCGGCGCCCTGGTCGTCTTCGTCGGCGCCATCGTCAACGTCTTTGTCGGCTCGACGGTGGGCATGATGGTCATCAGCACGCTGGTGATTGGCGTGTTCAGCTTGTACATGCTGTACGACCTCAAGCAGATCATCGACGGCGGCGAGACCAACTACATCAGCGCCACGCTGGCCTTGTACCTGGACATCTTCAACGTGTTCCAGGGTCTGCTCGCCCTGGTGGGTCTGGGCGGCAGCAGCGACTGATCGCACGCACGGGTCCCAGCTACCCAGTGCTGGGTGGCTGGACACAGCAAAAGGGGCCGATGGCCCCTTTTTCCATTGCCGTGACGCAAGGCCGACGGCGAGTCGAAGCTTGAGACCCCTCATGCACACGCTATAATGGACGGTTATTGACGGTGGCTGTAGCTCAGTTGGTAGAGTCCCAGATTGTGATTCTGGTCGTCGTGGGTTCGAGTCCCATCAGCCACCCCACCCGATACTGCAAAGCCCGCGGCTATTTTGGCCGCGGGCTTTTCTTCTTGTCGCTGCTTCCCACCTCTCGCCCACTCCACCACCCACAAAAAAGGCGCTTCAAGAGCGCCTTGGTTGTGGCTCAGCGAAGGGCGTTCAGCGCGAGGGCGCCGCGCCCAGGGTCAGGGCCGTGGGCGCTTCGGGCCGGGGCACCAGGATTTGCACCTTGTAGCGGGCCTTGAGCGCGTCGTAATAGCCAAGCGCCTCGGCCAGGCCCCACATCTGTTGGTAGCGCAGGCGGCTTTCGGCGGCCTGGTCGGCGGTCTGCTCCGCCTGCGGCAGCACCTTGTCGACGCGCGCCACGGCGTAGCCGTCGGCACCCAGGTCGACGCCCACGAAAGCCGGCAGCTTGGTGGGGTCGGCGCGCAGCACGGCCTCGACGAGCGCGCTAGGTTGGCCTTGCGGCTCGTCACGCGAGAGCGCGGTGGGCGCCGGCAGCGTGGTCGCGCTGGCCGGCTGATCGGTCCAGGCCTTCAGGCGGGCTTGGCCTTCCTGCCGGGCCTGCTCGGCGCCGCGCTGGTTCATGAAGGCGGCGCGCACCTCGTCGCGCACTTCGGCCAGGGGGCGTGCGTGGGCCGGTTGGTGCGCCACCACGCGGCCGGACACCAGCTGGTTGTTGCCGGCGTCGAGGGCTTCGGTGTTGTGCTTCTTGTCCACGGCGTCGGTGCTGAACAGCGCGTCCAGGAAGCGGGGGTTGGCCAGCACACCCGTGGCATCGGGTGCCGGCGTGCGGGTCAGCTGGTCCACGGTGTGGATTTGCAGCTTGAGCTGCTCGGCCACGGGCTGCAGGCTGTCGGACTGCTCGTAGACGATGTTGCGGAAGTCCTCGGCCATTTCGCTGAACTGCTTTTGCGCCTCCTGGGTGCGCAGCTGGTCGTCGAGCTGGGCGCGCATGGCCTCGAAAGGCGGCACCTCGGCGGGCTTGATGCCGGTCAGTTGCACGATGTGGTAGCCGAATTCGCTTTCGACCACCTCGCTGATGTCGCCCTGCTTGGCCAGCCCATAGGTGGCCTGCGAGATCACCGGGTCGATGCCCTTGTCGCGCTGGAAGCTGCCCAGATCACCCCCGCTGGGCGCGCTGGCGTCGTCCTCCGAGGATTGGCGCGCCACCTCGGCAAAGCTGTCGGGCGCCTGGCGCAGCTGGGCCAGCAGCTCGGTGGCCTTGGCCTTGGCTTTTTCGCGCGCTTCGGCCGGTGCGTCCTGGGGCGCCACGATGAGGATATGGCTGGCGCGGCGCTCCTCGGGGGTGCCGAAGCCGGGAGCGTTCTGCTCGTAATAGGTGCGCAGGTCCTGCTCGCTGACGCTGACGCTTTTCTTGACGCTGTCGAGGTCGAGCACCACGTACTCGATCCTGGCCGATTCAGGGGCCTGGTAGCGCCCCAGGTTGGCCTGGTAGAAGGCCTCCAGGTCGGCGTCGTTGGGACTCAGCTTGGCGGCGAACTCGGCGGGCGTGAAGCGCACCACGCGGGCTTCACGCCGCTCCAGAAAGGCGTTCATGGCCACGTCGGCCTGGGCCTGGCTGGCAAAGCCGGTTTCCACCACGCCGCCCAGCACCTGCTGCGACGACAGGTCGTAGCGCACGTTGGCCTCGAAGCCCTCGGGCGTCAGGCCCTGCTGGGCCAGCAGCTGGCGGTAGCGGTCCATGTCCAGGGTGCCGTCGTCGCGGCGCAGGGCACCGATGGTCGGGTCACGCTGCAGCTCGGCCGCCAGGCGCGTGTCGGTGGCGATCAGGTGGCCGTCGCTGGCGGCAGCAGCCAGCACGCGGTCGCGCACCAGGCGCTCCAGCGTGGCGTATTTCAGCGCCGGCGAATCCAGCAGGCTGCCGTCCAGCGCCGGGTTGCTGGCGCGCAGGCGGTCGGCCTCGATGCGGTGCGCGTTGTCCCATTCCATCTGTGTGATCGGCTTCCCGTTCACGGTGGCAACCTTGGCGGCGCCTTCGTTGAAGCGCGCGTAGTCGCCCACGCCGAACAGCACGAAGGACGGGATGACCAGAAGAAACAGCACCCCCATGATGAGCTTGGTGTGCCGGCGGATGAATTCGAACATGCGCGAGACTCTTGGTGTGGGCGATCCAACAATGCAAAAGGCGAACCGGGGTTCGCCTTTGCCGTGATCGGTAGAAGATGTGGTGGGTGCTGACGGTCTCGAACCGCCGACCTACGCCTTGTAAGGGCGCCGCTCTACCAACTGAGCTAAGCACCCCACCTGAACTGGCCTTGCAAAGATCAGTTCAGCGCGTCCTTCAGCGCCTTGCCGGGACGGAACTTGGGCACCTTGGCAGCCTTGATTTTAATCGTAGCGCCGGTGCGGGGGTTGCGGCCCGAGCGAGCGGCACGCTTGCCGACGGCGAAGGTGCCGAAACCCACCAGCGAGACGGTGCCGCCCTTGCGCAGCGTGGTCTTGACGGCGCCGATGGTGGCCTCCAGGGCACGGGTGGCCGCGGCCTTGGAAATGTCAGCATTCTTGGCGATGTGCTCGATCAGCTCGGTCTTGTTCACTTAAGTGCCCTCTCTCAAGAAAATTCAAGAATTCGGTTGGTGACTTTGCGCCGAGGTTGGCGATGGAGCCAACCTCCCCTGTGTCAGCATAACCGGCGGCAGGATGGCTGGAAAACGAATCGGCGCCTGAAGTGCCCGGCCAGCTTCGACAACCGCGGTCAGCGAGCGATGCATTCTAGACCCAATCAGGGGGGGTCAAGGCAGTATCTACCCTGCCTATGCGCCAACGCAACAAGCGCGCGAAATTTGCCGCAGCCCAGCCGCTGCCACCGCCTTTTTGCGCCGCCACGGGCCTGGCTTCATCCCCCTGAGCTTGACACGCGCGCCGGCCGCACCACCAGACTGACGCCGAAGGCGGTCACAGCGATGCCGACCACGGTGCTCAGCGTGATCGGCTCGCCGAACAGCAGCCACGCCATCATCGCCGTGGTCGGCGGCACCAGGTACATCAGGCTGGCCACCGAGGCTGCCGCGCCGCGCTGGATCAGCAGGTACAGCAGCGAGCTGCCGCCCAGCGTCAGCCCCAACACCGACCAGGCCATGGCGCCGGCCGACTGCGCATTCCAGCGGAAGGCCTCCGGCTCGGCCAGCGCCAGCGGCGCCGTGACCAGCGCCGCCGCCAGCAACTGCACGGTGTTGGCGCTGCGCACGTCGCAGGGCTTGACAAAGCGCTTCTGGTACAGCGTGCCGGCGGTGATGCACAGCAGCGCGAACACCGCCCAGCTCAGGTTGGCGGCGGTCACGTGGTCGCCCGCCTGCCCGTGCGTGAGCTTGCGCCACACCACCAGCACCAGGCCGGCAAAGCCCAGCGCCAGCCCCAGCCACTGGCGGGCGCTGACGCGGCTTGTGGCACTGCCGCTGGCCGACAGCCAGATCGCCGTCAGCACCGGCTGGATGCCCACGATCAGCGCCGACAGCCCCGAGCCCATGCCGCCCTTCACGGCCGCCCACACCCCGCCCAGGTAGCCGCCGTGCATCAGCGCGCCGGTCACCCCCAGGTGCAGCCACTCGATGCCCGTCTGTGGCCAGCGCACCCGGGCGATGGCGATCCACAGCAGAAAGCAACCGATGGAAAAAAGATAGCGGTACAGCAGAAAGGTGAACGGCGGCGCGTGCGGCATGCCGTAGCGCGCCACGATGAAGCCCGTGGCCCAGATCAGCACGAACACCGCCGGCATCGCACGGATCAGGCTGGATGTGGAGTCGCCGTGTGCGCTCATGGCACCGGCGCACCAAACCGCCCAGCCCACAGGAAACCGGCCCGCTGCATCAGCGCCGACCTTGGATTCCCGCTTGCGCCGGAATGACGACCCTCACTGAGGGCTGCGCAGCAAGCCCTTTCAAACGGCCGCGGAGCAGGCCAACCGGGAACGCCGTGGCCGGGCTTGCACCGGCCACTGGCGTTGTCCCCCCTCAGGGGGGAAGGCGCCGCAGGCGACTCAGGGGGGAGCGTCATTCAACCCGCGCGCGTATCTCCGGCAGCGCCTTCTGCAGGTAATACACCATCGACCACACCGTCAGCACCGCCGCCAGCCAGATCAGCACGTTGCCCCACCAGCGCGTGTCGATGCCGCCCAGCACCATGCCGTCATAGAGCAGGAAGGGAATGGCCACCATCTGCACCGTGGTCTTGAGCTTGCCGATCATGTGCACGGCCACCGACTTGCTGGCGCCGATCTTGGCCATCCACTCGCGCAGCGCCGAGATGGCGATTTCGCGGCCGATGATGATCAGCGCGACAAACACGTCGGTGCGCTGCAGGTGCACCAGCACCAGCAGGCTGGCGCAGACCAGGAACTTGTCGGCCACCGGGTCCAGAAAGGCGCCGAAGGCCGAGGCCTGGTTCAGCCGGCGCGCCAGAAAGCCGTCCAGCCAGTCCGTCCAGGCGAAGACGATGAACATCAGCGTGGCCACCAGGTTGGCCGTGGCCGGTTGCAGCGGCAGGTAGAACACCCCCACGATGAGCGGGATGGCGACGATGCGCGTCCAGGTCAGCAGCGTGGGCACGGTGAAGAACATGGCGGCGATTGTGGCATTGCCGGCGCGGCCCGATGACAGGTGACCACAGCCATCGGCCGGCCCAGGGCGTTCGTCATGGGTCATCTATTCAGTGCAGCGCCCGGTAAATGTCCTCCGCCAGCGCGCGCGAGATGCCTTCCACCGTCAACAGGTCCTGCACGCTGGCCGCCTCCACGCCGCGCACGCCGCCAAAGCGCTGCAGCAGGCGGGCGCGCTTCTTGGGGCCGACGCCGGGGATTTCCTCCAACCGGCTGCCGCCCACGCGCACCTTGGCGCGCTGCGCGCGCATGCCGGTGATGGCGAAGCGGTGCGCCTCGTCGCGGATCTGCGCGATCAGCATCAGCGCCGCCGAGTCGTGGCCCAGGTACACCTTCTCGCGCCCGTCGGCGAACACCAACTCCTCCAGGCCCACCTTGCGGCCCTCGCCT
>JAEXBL010000084.1 GCA_023394015.1 Pseudomonadota bacterium
GTCCAGACCTGCGCAGGCAGGTCTGGAGCCGCGGGTCTCAGCCCCCAGGGGGACAACGCTGGTGGCCGGGGAGACCCCGGCCACGGCGTTCTGGTGCGGCCTGCTCCGCGGCCCTTTCTGCAGCGTGCTGCGCCGCCGCGCGGGTTGAGGCATGACGGCCGCGCGCAAAGACCATCTCGACGGTCGCGCGGCGGCCATCCTGCTGGCCTGCTGCCTGTTCTGGGGCGTGCAGCAGGTGCTGGTCAAGGCCACGCTGCCCGAGCTGCCGCCGGTGTTCCAGGCGGCGGTGCGCTTCGTTGGCGCCACGCTGCTGCTGTGGCTCTGGTGCTTGTGGCGCGGCGTGCGGCTGTTCGCGTGCGACGGCACGCTGTGGCCGGGGCTGCTGGCGGGGCTGCTGTTTGCCGGCGAGTTTGCCGCCATGTACATCGGCCTGCAGCACACCACGGCGGCGCGGCTGACGGTGTTTCTCTACACCTCGCCGTTCTGGGTGGCGCTGCTGCTGCCGCTGTTCGTGCCGGCCGAGCGGCTGCACCGCATCCAGTGGATCGGCCTGGCCTGCGCCTTTGCGGCGGTGGTGTTTGCGCTGCGCGAGGGCTTTTCGACCCGCGGCGGTGGGCTGACCTGGCAGGGCGACCTGCTGGCCCTGGCCGCCGGCGCGCTGTGGGGGCTGACCACGGTGGTCATCCGCGCCACCGCGCTGGTGCGCGCCGCGCCCGAGAAGATGCTGTTCTACCAGGTGGCCGTCAGCGCCGTGGTGCTGCCGCCGCTGTCGCTGGCGCTGGGCGAGACTTGGACTTGGCAGTGGAGCGTCTTTGCCACCGCCTCGGTGGCGGCGCAGACGGTGATCGGCGCCTTCCTGAGCTACCTGGTGTGGATGTGGCTGCTGGCGCATTACCCGGCCACGCGCATCTCGGCCTTCGTGTTCCTCACCCCGCTGTTCGCCCTGCTGGCCGGCGCGCTGTGGTTGGGCGAGCCAGTCACCGCCTCGCTGCTGATGGCCCTGGGCCTGGTGGCGGCCGGCATCGTGCTGGTGAACCGCCGCGTGCCGGGCAAGGCGCGGGTTTAGGTTGCCAGATCGCAGCGTTTCAGCGCTGGCGGGGTTGGCGGGAGGAACTGCCAAAGTCCGACGGCCATGTGCTGACCACGGGGACTGATATCGAATCTCTGTCAAAGAGACGCCTGTACGCGGAAGGCGCTTTCTTCACCGCAGAGATGCAGAGGGCGCCGAGGTTCGCAGAGAAAAAACCTGAGTTCCTTCTCTGTGTTGGCTTTGTGTCTATGCGGTGAACAGGCTGTTTAAAAAAACCCGGCAGATGTCGCTTTCCCGCCAGCCATGCGCAGGCACCCATGGACGGGGTTCCCCCGTCCATCGGGTGCGTCCCCCTCGCGCAGCAGAGGGGGAAGGCGCCGCAGGCGACACAGGGGGTGCCGCTTTTTATACCGCCGGCGCCACCGCCGCGCCCTGCACCCCGTGGCGCCGCATGGCCTCGGCCACGAAGCCATTCGCCTTCATTTCCTCGACGAAGGCCGCCAGCGCGGACTGCGCCGCTTCGCCGCGCCCGGCGGGCAGGCCCATGGCCTGCTGGATGACCATGAAGCGCCCCGGCAGCAGGCGCAGCCCACCGAGGCGTGCCGCGTCGGCCTCAAGCTGCTGCTTCACGCCCGCCGCCACGTCGGCGCCGCTGTCCAGAAAGGTCGGCACCACGGCGGGCGAGCTGGGTGCGCGCTCGATGTGGGCGCTTTTCAGCTCGCGCGTGAGGAACAGGTCGTAGGCGCTGCCCTGGCCCACCACCACGCGGCGGCCGGGCACGTCGACCTCGGCGTTGTCCTGCAGCGGCGAATCGGCGCGCACCAGGTAGGCGCCCTCGATCAGCACGTAGGGCGCGGTGAAGCGGATGCCCTCGCCGCGCAGCGGGTCGATGGCGAAGAAGCCGATGTCGGCGGCCTCGGCCCGCACCGCCTCGACCGAGGCCTGCGCCTTGTCGAACACCACCAGCTCGCAGCCCACGCCCAGGCGTTCGGCGAAGGCGCGCGCCAGGTCGATCGACACGCCGGCCGGTTCGCCGGCGGCGTTGCGCCCGGCCAGGATGGGGTTGCCCAGGTTGATGGAGGCGCGCAGCACGCCGGTGGGCGTGAAGGCGCGCACGATGTCGGCGGGCAGCGGGGTGGGCGTGGACATGGGCAACAACTCCTGTGGACGGGTGGGCGCCCGCATTGTGCCCAAGTCGCCGCGCCGGCCGTTGCGATGCCCACGGCCATCCCCATATAGTGTGGGTTGCCTGCCGCCACTCGGCCGGGCCCATCCACCCACCTGTTTCGCATGCAATTCAAGGACTACTACGAGATCCTCGGCGTGCCCAAGACGGCCAGCGCCGACGACATCAAGAAGGCCTACCGCAAGCTGGCGCGCCAGTACCACCCCGACGTCAGCAAGTAGGCCGATGCCGCCGCCCGGATGGCCGAGGTCAACGAGGCCAACACCGTCTTGAGCGACCCCGAGAAGCGCGCCGCCTACGACACCGTGGGCGCCCAGGCCTGGGCCGCCGGCGCGCGCTCGGGCGACGACGTGCGCCCGCCGCCGGGCTGGAATACCGGCTACGAGTTCACGGGCGGCGGGCCGGAAGGCTTCAGCGCCCACTTCAGC
>JAEXBL010000212.1 GCA_023394015.1 Pseudomonadota bacterium
TCATCCCCACGCACGCGGGGAACAGTTGTCGAACTGCTCATTGATGGCGGTGGCCTGCGGTTCATCCCCACGCACGCGGGGAACAGGGCAGGTCGTCGGTCAGCTCGTCGCCCCATTCCGGTTCATCCCCACGCCCGCGGGGCACAGATGATTTCGTCAGGCTTCATCGCCGGCTTGTCGGGTTCATCCCCACGCACGCGGGGAACAGGCTGGCATATTCCTTGCCGATGCGCTCCAGTTCGGCTTGCTGAATGGGCTCCGGTACGGTGGCGAGTTCGTCTTCACCATGCACCGCCTCGATCAGCGCGCGCAGACCGGCAGGTGCGTCGATGTGCCCCGTATCGAACAGCACGCACGCGGTTCGCCATTGCACGTCCAGCGAATAGACATAGGCGCCTTTTTCCATGGCCTGATGCAGCCAGCGCGCGTCGTTCACCACATCGGGGTCGGGCGCGACCACATGCAGCACCGGCGTCGGCACCGGTCGCCCGCTGGCAGGGCGCAGCGCCATGTGTCGCCAGAGCCGGCCGGCACGCTGAATGAGTGCGGCCATGGGTGCCAGGTCGGACACCATCACGTCGAAGTCGACGTCCAGCGACGATTCCAGCACCTGCGTCCCTACCAGCACGCGGCCCGCTCGCCCTTCGCCTTTCTTGCCAAAACGCGCCAACGCTGCCGTTTCATGGCGCAGCCGGTCGCACAGCGCAAAACGGGCATGCAGCAAATCGGCCTCAATACCCTGCGCACGCAGTGCCTGCACGGCGGCAATGGCGTCGTCCACGGCGTTGCGCACCCACACGCAAGCGGCGCCCTGAGCAGCCTTCTCGGCCAGCAGGGCGATGGCCGCCTCGGCATCGGGCAGACGCTGCACGGTCACCGGGCCACGGCCGCCCTGAGGCGGCGGAAAATCGTGCCGGACGGCACCACCCGCGATGCTGAGCGCCGGATAGGCGGGCGAAGCGGGCGGCGGCGCATCGAACGCCTGGGCCAAAGCGCTGCGCAGCCCCAGCGGCAAGGTGGCGGTGAGCAAGATGGCCGAGCCACCCGCCATGCGGTGCGCACGCAGCAAGGCCTTCAGCTCTTCGGCCATGTAGGGCTCGCCCATTTCGTGCACCTCATCGACGATGAGAATCTTGGACGACAGCCCGTAGTGCCGCAGCGTGGCATAGCGCGTGGGCAGCACCGAGAGCAAGGCCTGGTCGATGGTGCCCACGCCCACCTGGGCCAGCAGGGCGCGGCGGCGGTTGTCGGCCAGCCAGTCGGTGCAACCGGGCGTGTCTTCCTGGGCCGCACGGTGCTCGCGCAGTTCGCGCCAGTGGGGCGACAGTTCGGCGCGGCCGTGCGCCAGTGTCAGATTGGGCGGCGCTTCGAACATGCGGGCCACGATGCCGCAGGCGCGGGAAAACATGGCGTTGGCCGTGGCCATGGTGGGCAGGGCGAAAAAGATGCCGCGCCCCTTGCCGGCCAGCATCATGCGCTGTGCAAGCAGCAGCGCCGCCTCGGTCTTGCCGGCGCCGGTTTCGTCCTCGATAAAGGCCAAGGTGGGCCCGTCGGGCAGGTCGACCTCGGCGCAGGCCGCCTGCATGGGGCGTGGCGTGAAGTCAAACAGGCGCGCGCTTGAAGGCGCACTGGCGTCCAGCCCAGCGCGTCGTACGGCCTCGCGGGCCAGGCCACGAGCGCGCGAGAGGTAGTCGGGCAGTGGCAGGTCGGGCGGCTGCGGTGCAAACCATTCGGCGTTGGAGCCCACCCAGTCGGCGGCAGCGGTCAGCCCTGGCAGCCACCACGACAATGCCAGAAGCTGTGGCTTGTCGAGACTGGCGAGCGAGGCATCCGGCCACAAGGCTGCGTAAGCCTGGATGAGGGCCGCGCTGTCTTCCAGCGCCTGAGCGCCGCAGGCGTGCAGCAGCATGTCGTAGTGACGGCCTTCGCGCGAGGGCGGCTTGCCGTGGTGCCCGGCCACCGCCGCATAAAGGGGCCGTCGCGTTCTTGGCGTGCCGCCCAGGTGCTGCAGTTGGGCGTCGTGGTGATCGAGGAGCTTTTCCGTGGCCTCCCAATGCCGGCCATGTTGCTGCGGCGTGTCGTTCAGCAGCATGGCGCGAAAGGGCTCGCTGATCTTGCCCAGGTCGTGCAAGGCGACCAGCAGCGTGAGCGCATCGCGCACCGGTCCGCTGAGGCCCGCTTCCTGCTCCAGCAGGCATTCCGCCACCGCCGCGACGTCGAGCATGTGGTAGGCGGCTGGATGCGCCAGGCCGCCTTCCTTGAGCGCGCTTTTGCCCGGCCAGCGCTCGATGAGGGGCCGGAGATCCGCGCTGTCAGCCATGGCAGTCGAAGCCCGTCACAACCCCAGATTCGGCGCCAGCGCCCGCTCCACCTCGGCCAGGGGCACGCCGCTGCGCTCGGCCATGTCGGCGGCCTGATCGGCGCTGATCTTGCCGACGCTGAAGTAGGTGCTGTCGGGGTGGCTGAAGTAGAAGCCCGATACCGACGCGGCGGGCGACATGGCGTAGCTTTCGGTGACGGACATGCCAATGTCGGCGGCGCCGAGCAGCTCGAACAGCGGGGCCTTGACGCGGTGGTCGGG
>JAEXBL010000268.1 GCA_023394015.1 Pseudomonadota bacterium
GTTGTAGATGGCCACGTTCGACTGGTGAATGGGCATGGCCTTCTCGATGATGCCGCCGGTGACGCCCTTCATGGGGTTGGGCTTGGCATGCTTCTTGACCATGTTGATGCCGTCGACCACGACGCGCTCGGGGCACACGCGCAGCGAGACGGTGCCGCGCTTGCCCTTGTCGCGGCCGGCCAGCACGATGACCTCGTCGCCTTTGCGAATCTTGTTCATGGCGCTTGTCCTTACAGAACTTCCGGGGCCAGCGACACGATCTTCATGAAGCGCTCGGAGCGCAGCTCGCGCGTGACCGGGCCGAAGATGCGGGTGCCGATGGGCTCCAGCTTGTTGTTGAGCAGCACGGCGGCGTTGCCGTCGAACTTGATGAGCGAGCCATCGCCACGGCGGATGCCCTTGGCGGTGCGCACCACCACGGCGCTGTAGACCTCGCCCTTCTTGACGCGGCCACGCGGGGCGGCTTCCTTGATGCTCACCTTGATGATGTCGCCGACGCTGGCGTAGCGGCGCTTGGAGCCGCCCAGCACCTTGATGCACAGGACGGACTTGGCGCCGGTGTTGTCGGCCACCTCGAGTCGAGATTCAGTCTGGATCATTGCTTGTCTTTCCCAACTTGTACCCGGCAAGCTCAAAAAGCCGCACCGGATCAGTCTTGGGCCCGCCGCCAGCGCCCACTCCCAAAGGAGCCCCCAAAAGGAAAAAGGCGCCCGCGATTGGGCAGTGTCTTGCACCCAAAATGGGCGAAGCCGCAGATTGTAGCCCGGCAGTGATCGGCGTGTCAAGCCGTGTCGGCGTGTTCGCCCGCGTAGCCGCGGGCCAGGGCCTGGAACGCGGCCAGCCCGGGGGCGGCCAGGCCCTCGCCTTGCAGCAGTTCGGCCACGGCCGGGGCGGCGCGCAGGGCTTCGCGGGCGTCGAGAAACAGCAGGCGCGAGCGCCGCGCCAGCACGTCTTCCACGCTGCGGGCGTATTCGTGGCGCACGGCAAAGCGCACCATGGCCTCCGAGAGCCCCGGCGCCAGCCAGCGCTCGGCGCCCGGCAGCGCGCCCACCGCCGCCGCCTCGGCGCCGTACAGGTGCAGGCCGGGCGGCTGGTTCAGGCCGACTGGCTGGCTGCCCGGCGCCGGCGCACCCACCAGGTGCAGGCCGGCGGTGCGCGAAGGCCCGCGCGGCAGCAGCACCCCGGCCTGGGTGCAGCGCGCCAGCACGTCGGCGGCCATGCTGCGGTAGGTGGTCCACTTGCCGCCGGTCACGGTGATCAGGCCCGAGGGGGCGGCCAGCACGGTGTGCTCGCGGCTGATGGATTGCGTGCTGCCGGCCTCGCCCACCGGCTTGACCAGCGGGCGCAGCCCGGCCCAGGTGCTGAGGATGTCGGCGCGCGTGGGCGCCTGCTTCAGGTACTTGCCGGCCTCGGCCAGGATGAAATCGATCTCGCTGCCCGTGGCCTGCGGCTCCAGCGGCAGGTCGGGCCGCGGCGCGTCGGTGGTGCCCAGGATCAGCTTGCCCAGCCAGGGCACGGCGAACAGCACCCGGCCGTCGCCGGTGCTGGGTACCAGCAGGGCGTGCTCGCCGGGCGAGAAGGACTGGTCGACCACCACGTGCGCGCCCTGGCTGGGCGCCACCATGGGCGTGACGCTGCGGCCGGCGGCGCGGGCGTCGCTTTCGCGCAACGCATCGACCCAGACGCCGGTGGCGTTGACGATGCAGCCGGCCTCGATGCGGTAGTCGCGCCCGCTCTCGGCGTCGCGCACCCGCAGGCCGACGGCGCGGCCGGCGTCGTGCAGCACCTCCACCGCCTCGCTGTAGTTGAGCAGCAGCGCGCCGTGGGCGGCCGCCGTGCGGGCGATGGCCAGCGCCAGGCGCGCGTCGTCGAACTGGCCGTCCCAGTAGCGCACGCCGCCTTTCAGGCCCTGCGGCCGGGCCCCGGGCAGCAGGCGCAGGGTTTCGGCGCTGCCCAGCCATTCGGTGCGGCCCAGCCCGGCCTTGCCGGCCAGCGCGTCGTACATCTTCAGGCCGACGCCGTAGAACGGCGTTTCCCACAGCTTGTACGAGGGCATCACGAAGGGCAACGGCTGCGCCAGGTGCGGCGCGCCGCCCAGGATGTGCACGCGCTCGTGCAGCGCCTCGCGCACCAGGTGGATGTTGCCCTGCGCCAGGTAGCGCACGCCGCCGTGCACCAGTTTCGTGGCGCGCGACGAGGTGCCCTTGGCGAAGTCGTGCGCCTCGACCAGCACCACGCTGTGGCCGCGCTGGGCGGCGTCCAGCGCCACGCCGAGGCCGGTGCAGCCGCCGCCGACGATGGCGATGTCGTATTTCCGGGGCTCGGCCAACCGCGCCAGCAGCGCGGCGCGGTCGGTGGGCAGGGGGGCGGGAGCGGCCATGTCAGGCGGGGGTTGGTATGAAAATCATGGCTGCTCGCGCCTGTCGGCTGGCAACCTCAGGCCGATATGGCTTGGAATCAAGGGGCGCGGGCGCTGCATCATGCCGCCACATCCTGCGCCCAGCCGCGCGCGCGCTGCACCGCCTCGCGCCAGCGGGCGATGCGGGCCAGGCGCTCGGGCTCGGTCAGGCGCGGCTCGAAGCGGCGGTCCACCGCCCACT
>JAEXBL010000312.1 GCA_023394015.1 Pseudomonadota bacterium
GTGGTGGCCGACCAGCGCCAGCTCCCAGCCGCCGCCCAGGGCCGAGCCGTTGAGGCAGCTCACCACCGGCTTGCCCAGCGTCTCCAGCGTGCGGAAATGCTGCTTGATGCGCTCGATCTCGGCAAACAGCCTGGGCGCGTCGTCGGCGCGCAGACGCATCACGCCTTTCAGGTCGGCGCCGGCGAAGAAGGTGCTCTTGGCCGAGGCCAGCACGATGCCGCGGATGGCATCGCGGTCCTTCAGCACCCGTTCGGTGACGGCGCCCAGGTCGTCCTGCCAGGCCTGGCACATGGTGTTGACGGGTGAGCCGGCCTCGTCGAAGGTGATGGTGGCGATGCCGCTGTCGTCCAGTTCGTAGCGCAGAGTTTCCAGTTTCATGCTTGCTATGCTTTCAATAGCCGTTGGCACTGATGTTCGAGTTCTTGATGGCACCGTGAATGACTCGGCTCCACCCGTCATGGCGCGCAGCGCCGTCATCGCAGCGAAGCGAGGTCATGCGCCGCAGGCGCGTCATGGACGTCACACCCGCTCGACGATGGTGGCAATGCCCATGCCGCCGCCCACGCACAGCGTGGCCAGGCCGTAGCGCAGCTGGCGGCGGTGCAGCTCGTCGGTCAGCGTGCCCAGGATCATGGCGCCGGTGGCGCCCAGCGGGTGGCCCATGGCGATGGCGCCGCCGTTGACGTTGACCTTCTCGTGCGGCACGCCGAAGTCCTTCATGAACTTCATCGGCACGGCGGCAAAGGCCTCGTTGACCTCGAACAGGTCGATGTCCTCGATCGTCAGCCCCGCCTTGGCCAGCGCCTTGCGCGTGGCGGACATGGGGCCGGTGAGCATGATGGTCGGGTCGGCCCCGCTGAGCGCCGTGGCCACGATGCGCGCGCGCGGCGTGAAGCCGTGCGCCTTGATCGCCGCGTCGTTGCCGACCAGCACCGCCGCCGCGCCATCGACGATGCCCGAGGAGTTGCCCGCGTGGTGCACGTGCTCGATGCGCTCGACCTGCGGGTAGCGGCCAATGGCGACCTGATCGAAGCCCATGGCGCCGAGCTGCGCGAACGAGGGCTTCAGCCCCGCCAGCGCGTCCACCGTGGTGCGCGGCTTGATGAACTCGTCCTCGGCCAGGATGGTCTGGCCCAGCATGTCGGTCACCGGCACGATGGCATCCTTGAAGTACCCGGCCGCGCGCGCCCTGGCCGCGCGCTGCTGCGACTCGACGGCAAAGCGGTCCACGTCGGCGCGCGAAAAGCCTTCCAGCGTGGCGATCAGGTCGGCGCCAATGCCCTGCGGCACGAAGTCGGTGGCGCTGCTGGTGGCCGGGTCCTGCGCCCAGGCACCGCCGTCGGCGCCGATCGGCACGCGGCTCATGCTCTCGACGCCGCCGGCCACCACCAGGTCTTCCCAGCCCGAGCGCACCTTCTGCGCCGCCAGGTTCACCGCCTCCAGCCCCGAGGCGCAGAAGCGGTTGAGCTGCACGCCGGCGCAGCGCCAGTCCCAGCCGGCCTTCAGCGCCGCCACCTTGGCGATCACCGCACCCTGCTCGCCGATCGGCGAAACCACGCCCATCACCACGTCGTCCACCGCGGCGGTGTCCAGGTCGTGGCGGCGGCGCAGGGCGTCCAGCGTGCCGGCCAGCAGGTCGACCGGCTTCACTTCGTGCAGGCTGCCATCTTTCTTGCCCTTGCCGCGCGGCGTGCGGATGGCGTCGAACACATAGGCTTCGGTCATGCGGGCTCCTTGGCTGCACCGCGGCGGCGGTGTCGGGGCAGTATAGAAAGCGCGCTGGCGGCACGCCGCCCGCGCGGTGCCGCACGAGTCGCCGGCGCGACGGCTTTAAGGGTTTGCCGGGGCTGCGGCGAGCCGGGCGCGCCGCTAGAGTGGCGCCACCCCGAACAGCGGGGCCACCAGCAGGAGACAAGTTGCAGTTCGTGCAGTTGGTGATCAGCGGCATCGCGCAGGGCTGCATCTACGGCCTGATCGCGCTGGGCTTCGTGCTGATCTACAAGGCCACCGAGACCGTCAGCTTCGCCCAGGGCGAGCTGATGATGCTGGGCGCGTTCTGCGGCCTGGCCGGGCTGACCATGCTGGGCTTTCCGTTCTGGCTGACGGTGATCGCCACCATCGCCGCCCTGGCGCTGCTGGGGGTGGTGACCGAGCGAGTGGTGATCCGCCCCATCCTGGGCCAGCCGGCGTTTTCCATCGTCATGCTGACCATCGGCCTGGCCTACGTGGGGCGCGGGCTGATCACCATGATTCCCGGCATCGGCACCGAGACGCACACCCTGCCCGTGCCCTACGAGGGCGTGACCTGGCAGCTGGGCGCGCTGGTGCTGAGCGCCGAGCAGGTGGTGGTGATCGTGGTCACCACGCTGCTGTGCCTGGGGCTGTTCGCCATGTTCCGCTTCAGCAAGCTGGGCATCGCCATGCAGGCGGCGTCGCAGAACCAGCTGGCGGCCTACTACATGGGCATTCCGGTCAAGCGCCTGAACGGCCTGGTGTGGGGGCTGGCGGCGGCGGTGGCGGCGATCGCCGGGCTGCTGCTGGCGCCGATCACCTTCGTGCACGCCAACATGGGCTTCATCGGGCTGAAGGCGTTTCCAGCCGCCGTGGTGGGCGGCTTCGGCAGCCTGCCGGGCGCCATCGTCGGCGGGCTGGTCATCGGCATCGTCGAATCGCTGTCGGGCTTCTACCTGCCCGAGGGCTTCAAGGACATCGCCGCCTACATCGTGGTGCTGGTCATGCTGATGGTCAAACCGAACGGCCTGTTCGGCGAGAAGCTGATCAAGAAAGTCTGAACCGCGATGCGCTTCATCTTCAAGACCAGCTACGAGCAGGACATCCGCCTGGCCAAGCACGGCGGCCACGTGTTCTGGTATGCGGCATTGCTGCTGGGCCTGCTGGCGGCGCCCTGGCTGCTGCCCGAATACTGGCTGGCGCAGCTCACCTTCGTGCTGATCTACGGCATCGTCGGCCTGGGGCTGATGCTGCTGGCGGGCTACACCGGGCAGTTCTCGCTGGGGCACGCCGCCTTTCTGGGCGTGGGCGCCTACACGCAGGGCGTGCTGACCAACCTGGGCCTGCCGTTTCCGCTGGCCATGGGCTGCGCGGCGCTGCTGGCCGCCGCCGTGGGCGTGGTGGTGGGGCTGCCGGCGCTGCGCGTGAAGGGCATTTACCTGGGCATCGCCACGCTGGCCTTCGGCTTCATCGTCGAGGAGGTGTTCGCGCGCTGGGAATCGCTGACGGGCGGCAACGCCGGCATGAGCGTGCTGTCGCCCGCCATCGGCGGCTGGAAGATCAGCTCCAGCGCCGGCTTCTACTTCATCTGCCTGGTCACCGCCGTGCTGTCGACGCTGGGCATCCTGAACCTGCTGCGCTCGTCCACCGGGCGCGCCTTCGTGGCGATCCGCGATTCGGAGATCTCGGCGCAAAGCATGGGCATCCACCTGGCGCGCTACAAGACGCTGGCGTTCGCGCTCTCGGCGGCGCTGGCGGGTCTGGGCGGGGCGCTGTACGCGCACAAGATCCAGTTCCTGTCGCCCGACCAGTTCAGCATCCTGCAGTCGATCGACCTGCTGCTGCTGGTGGTGATCGGCGGCCTGGGCTCGGTGCACGGCGCGTTTCTGGGTGCTGCGTTCCTGATCGCCATGCCGCAGCTCATCGCGCTCACCAAGGACTACCTGCCCGACACCATCGGCCAGGCGCCCGGCCTGCAGGCGGTGGTGTACGGCGTGGTGCTGATCGCCTTCGTGCTGTTCGAGCCGATGGGCCTGTACGGCCGCTGGCTGAAGATCCGCACCTGGCTGCAGCTGTTCCCGTTCTACCGCCGGGGCATGTTCAAGCGGCAGAAGTCGTTCCAAAAATCAGACCGCTTGAAATGATGACGAATGACTTCGCCGCTTGCGCGGCGTGCATGACAAATGACGAAGCGCAGTCGTCATGGCGCGCAGCGCCGTCATCGAAACGAAGCGAGGTCATTCGTCATGGACGCTGAGCTGCTGCTGTCGGCCCGCAACTTAAGCGTGCGCTTCGGCGGCGTGCTGGCGGTCAACGACGTCAGCTTCGACGTGCGCCGCGGCGAGGTGTTCACGCTGATCGGGCCCAACGGCGCCGGCAAGACCACGGTGTTCAACCTCATCAGCCGCATCTACACGCCCACCAGCGGCCAGATCGACTACGCCGGGCCGCAGGGCATGGTGCGGCTGACCGAGCAGCCGCCACACCGGGTGGCCTCGCTGGGCATCGCGCGCACCTTCCAGAACATCGAGCTGTTCGAGCACGCTAGCGTGCTGCACAACCTGCTGGTGGGGCGCCACACGCACCGGCAGACCGGCTTCTGGCGCGAGCTGCTCTTTACCCCCGCCACGCGCGCGGCCGAGCTGCAGGCGCGCGAGCGCGTCGAGCACGTGATCGAGCTGCTGGACTTGCAGCACCACCGCGACACCCTGGTGGCCGGCCTGCCCTACGGCGTGCGCAAGGTGGTCGAGCTGGCGCGCGCGCTGTGCGCCGAGCCGCGCCTGCTGCTGCTGGACGAGCCTTCGTCGGGCCTGAACGTGGAGGAAACCGAGGACATGGCGTTCTGGATCCAGGACATCGTTCAGGAGCTGGGCGTGACGGTGCTGATGGTGGAGCACGACATGAGCCTGGTGTCGCGCGTGTCCGACCGCGTGCTGGCCATGAACCAGGGCCAGGTGCTGGCGCTGGGCACGCCGCGCGAGGTGCAGAGCGACCCGGCGGTGATCGAGGCCTACCTGGGCTCGATCGACGACGTGGCCTCGCTGCGGAGGGCGCCGGCATGAGCAGCACCGTGCTTCAGTTGCTCAACGTCGAAAGCGCCTACGGCCCCATCAAGGCCATTCGCGGCGTCAGCCTGCGGGTCGAGCGCGGCCAGATCGCCACCGTGCTGGGCAGCAACGGCGCCGGCAAGAGCACCATTCTGAAGACCATCTCCGGCATCATCGACCCGCGCAAGGGCTCGGTCGAGTTCAAGGGCCAGGACATCACCGCCCGCGACCCGGCCTTCATCGTGCAGCAGGGCCTGTCGCACGTGCCCGAGGGGCGCGAGGTGTTCCCGCTGTTGAGCGTGCGCGACAACCTGCTGATGGGCGCCTACACCCGCCGCGACCGCGACGGCGTGGCGCGCGACATGGAGCAGGTGTACGCCTACTTCCCGATCCTGAAGGAGCGCGCGGCGCAGGACGCCGGCCTGCTGTCGGGCGGCCAGCAGCAGATGCTGGCCATCAGCCGCGCGCTGATGGCGGCGCCCGAGCTGATCCTGCTGGACGAGCCCAGCCTGGGCCTGTCGCCCAAGCTGACCAAGGAAATCTTCGAGATCGTGGTGCGCATCAACCGCGAGCGCGGCACCACCATCCTGCTGGTGGAGCAGAACGCCAACATGGCGCTCAACGCGGCCGACTACGGCTACGTGCTGGAAAACGGCCGCATCGTCATGGAAGACCGCTGCGAGCGCCTGCGCGAGAAGGACGACATCAAGGAGTTCTACCTGGGCATGAAGGACGCAGGCGTGCGCGGCGAACGGCGCTGGAAGAAGAAAAAAACATGGCGATGAGCACCTTTTCCGACCGCTTGAGCACCGCCGGGCCGCCCCAAGGTGCGAAAGCCCCCTCGGGGGGCAGCGAAGCACACGAAGTGGCGAGCGTGGGGGCTTTGGACACCGCCGGGCCGCCCCAAGGCGCGAAGGCCCCCTCGGGGGGCAGCGAAGCACACGAAGTGGCGAGCGTGGGGGCCTGATGAGCAATCTCTGGGATCTCAGCCACATCCAGCCCGAGCCGCGCCGCGTGCTCGAGGGCGAGACGCTGACGGCATTGTTCTGGAACGCGGTGGCCGAGCGCGCCGAGCAGGTGTGGCTGCGCGAGAAGCACCTGGGCCTGTGGCGCAGCTGGAGCTGGACGCAGGTCGGCGAGGCCGTGGCCGAGATCGCCGCCGGCCTGATGCAGCTCGGCTTCGCCGCCGGCGACACGGCCTCGATCCTGTCGAACACGGTGCTCGAATGGGTGCTGGCCGACCTGGCGGCGCTGTCCTGCGGCGGCGTGGCCAACGGCATCTACCCCACCGACGCCGCCAGCCAGGTGCACTACCTGTGCGCCGACTCGCGCACGCGCGTGCTGTTCGTCGAGGACGACGAGCAGCTCGACAAGGCGCTGGAGGTGCGCGCGCAGCTGCCGCTGCTGCAGCAGATCGTGGTGTTCGACATGAAGGGCCTGCGCGACCTGCGCGACCCCGGCGTGATCAGCCTCGACGCGCTGCGCGCGCTGGGGCGCGAGCATCTGGCGGCCCAGCCCGGCGCGGTGGCCGAGCGCGCCGCCGCGGTGCGGCCCGAGGACCTGGCGATCCTGGTCTACACCTCGGGCACCACCGGCAAGCCCAAGGGCGCCATGCACACCCACGCCGGGCTGGTCTACACCGCGCGCGGTTTCAACACCCTGATCGCGCGCCACGCCGACGACGAGTGCATGTGCTTTCTGCCGCTGTGCCACATCGCCGAGCGCATGGGCGGCGAATACTTCTCGCTCTACACCGGCGCCAGGCTCAACTTCGTCGAGAACCCCGACACCGTGCCCGAGAACGTGCGCGAGATCGCGCCCACGGTGTTCACCGCCGTGCCGCGCGTGTGGGAGAAGTTCTATTCCGGCGTGATGATCGCGCTGAAGGAAAGCACCCGCCTGCAGCAGGCCGTGTACGCCTGGGGCATCGGCGTCGGCCACCAGATCGCCGAGCGGGTGATGGCCGGGCAGCCGGTGCCGGCCACGCTCAAGGCCCGGTTCATGCTGGCGCGCTGGCTGGCGCTGGACAACGTGCGCAAGCTGATCGGCATCCACCGCGCGCGCTTTCTGGTCACCGGCGCGGCGCCGATCTCGCCCGAGTTGGTCAAGTGGTACCTGGCGCTGGGCGTGCCGATGCTGGAGGTGTGGGGCATGACCGAGACCTGCGGCGCCTCCACCGGCGTGCCGGCGGAGCGCATCAGGCCTGGCTCGATCGGCCCGGCGGCCAGCTTCAACCAGGTGCGGCTCGACCCCGACACCGGCGAGATCCAGGTGAAGGGCCCGAACGTGTTCGCCGGCTACCTGAACCTGCCCGAGAAGACCGCCGAGACCTTCACCGCCGACGGCTGGCTGCGCACCGGCGACGTCGGCACGGTGGACGCCGACGGCTTCTTCCGCATCACCGACCGCATGAAGGACATCATCATCACCGCCGGCGGCAAGAACATCACGCCGAGCGAGCTGGAGAACGAGCTCAAGTTCAGCCCCTACATCACCGACGCGGTGGTGATCGGCGACCAGCGGCCCTACCTGGTGGTGATCATCATGATCGACCAGGAGAACGTGGAGAAGTACGCGCAGGACCACGACGTGCCGTTCTCCAACTACGCCAGCCTGACGCGCGCGCCCGAGGTGCAGGCGCTGATCCAGGGCGTGATCGACGAGGTCAACGCCAAGTTCGCCCGCGTCGAGCAGATCAAGAAGTTCTTCCTGCTCGACACCCAGCTCACCGCCGAGGACGAGGAGCTGACCCCGACCATGAAGCTCAAGCGCAAGTTCGTCGAGGCCAAGTACGCGCCGCAGATCGAAGCCATGTACGCGCCTGCCCGCCCCGCGTCAGGGTAATCACTGCGGCCTGCCGGGGCAGGCCGTGCACACAATCCCCAGGCAAGTTCATACCGATATCCAAGGAGACCAACCCATGCCCCTGAAACACGCACTCGTCGCCACCGCCTGCGCCCTGGGCCTGGCCGGCACCGCCCTGGCGCAAAGCCAGGGCGTGAGCAAGGACCAGATCATGCTCGGCTCGATTCAGGACCTGTCGGGCCCGCTGGCCGGCTTCGGCAAGCAGCTGCGCATGGGCATGCAACTGCGCGTGGACGAGATCAACGAGCAGGGCGGCGTGCACGGCCGCAAGCTGGCGCTGAAGGTGGAGGACTCGGGCTACGACCCGCGCAAGGCGGTGCTGGCGGCGCAGAAGCTGGTCAACCAGGACAAGATCTTCGCCATGGTCGGCAGCATCGGCACGGCGGTGAACGTGGCCAGCTTTCCGGTCATGTTCGACAAGAACGTGGTCAGCTTCTTCCCGGTGACGGCGGCGCGCGAGATGTACGAGCCGCTGCACCGGCTGAAGTATTCCTTCGCCGCCACCTACTACGACCAGATCCGCCTGATGTCGCCCAAGCTGGTGAAGGAAAAGGACGCCAAGAAGGTCTGCATCATCTACCAGGACGACGAGTTCGGCCTGGAGGTGCTGCGCGGCGCCGAGGCGGGGCTGAAGACCATCGGCGTCGAGCTGGCCGAGAAGACCAGCTTCAAGCGCGGCGCCACCGACTTCTCCTCGCAGGTGGCGCGCATGAAGGCGGCCAACTGCGACTTCGTGGTGCTGGGCACGCTGATCCGCGAAACCATCGGCACCATCGGCACCGCGCGCAAGACCGGCTTCAACCCCACCTTCCTCGGTTCGGCCGGCGCCTACACCGAGCTGATCCACAAGCTGGGCGGCAAGGCCATGGACGGCCTGTACGCCGCCATGACGGTGCAGCAGCCCTACCTGGACGAGGCCTCGCAGCCGATCCGCTTCTGGGCCAACAAGTACAAGACCCGCTACAACGAAGACCCGGCGGTGTTCTCGGTCTACGGCTACGGCCTGATCGACGCCTTCATCAAGGCGGCGCAAAAGGCCGGCCCCAACCTGAGCACCGACAGCTTCGTCAAGGCCATGGACAGCATGACCATCGCGCCCGACATCTTCGGCGCGCCGGAGATGACTTTCTCGGCCACCAAGCGCCTGGGCAACGAGACCTCGCGCCTGTCGCAGATCCAGGATGGCCGCTGGAAGGTGGTGTCGGACTACGTCAAGTAAGGCGCCTTACGGCGAAACGCACAAAGCCGCCCGAGGGCGGCTTTGTCATTGGCTGGGACGGGCCTTCAGCCCGCCTTCTCGCCGGCCCAGGCCTCGGCGGCCAGGGCTTCGAACTGGCGGCGCAGCAAGTGCTTTTGCACCTTGCCGGTGGCGGTGGCCGGCAGGGCGTCCACGAAGTGCACCAGCTTGGGCACCTCGAAGGCGCCCAGGCGCTGCTGGCAGTGCGCCCGCAGCGCCGCCTGGTCGCGCGTGGCGCCGGGCTTGCGCACCAC
>JAEXBL010000342.1 GCA_023394015.1 Pseudomonadota bacterium
AGTTCATGCCGTAGCGCTCGCCGATGATGGCCAGGCTGGGCTCGCGGCCCACCGAGAAAGTGGCGCCGATGGCCTCGCGCTTGATGCCCAGCAGCAGCGCCAGCGGCAGGCCCACGGCCATGGTGCCGAAGAAATGCCCGAACTCCTGGAACACCAGGGCCCAGCCGGCTTCGCGCACCTGCGGCAGCGCGCCGCCGACCATCAGGCCCAGCTTGGCCAGGAACGGCAGCAGCGCATATTGCAGATAGCCGCTGATGCGGGTCTGCATGGCGGTGTCGACGCCGGCGGCGGCGGGCAAGCGCTGGCCGAGGGCCGCCACGATCGCGCCGATGAAGATGGCCCACAGCATCGGCTGCAGGATGATCTTGCCCGGGCCCACCGTGAACGTCAGGCTGCCGATCGCTTCGGCGATCACCACCACCAGCAAGATGGCGGCAAGCATGCGGATGCGGCTGGAAAGCGGCATGGTGGGCGCGGCCAGGCTGGCGCTGGCTAGAGACATCGGATTCCCCTGGTGAACGTGAATGGGTCGCGGCGACGGTTGGCCGGACCGCAGGCGCCGGCGTTGCGCGCGGCAGGGCCGATTTTCGCCCCGGGGCTGGCATGCAACCATGACAGGACAAGCGTCCAAGCGTTGCGTAAAATGCAACACATAAGGTTTTCCAGGGAAAATTTTGCATGATCCCTGATAAATCAAGGGTAAACCCTAGCATCGACCTGTGGACGTGCCGCCGCAGTCCCCCGCCGCCATGGACGAAAAACTGGACGCCCGACGCACCCATTACTTCATGCAGGTCATGAGCCGGGGCTCCGTGCGCGGCGCCGCCGAGGCGCTGGACATGGACCCCTCGGCCGTCAGCCGCGCCATCGCCGCCCTGGAGCGCGACTGCGGCATGACGCTGTTCGAACGCCGCGGCCGCGGCGTGGTGCCCACCGACGCCGGCCACATCCTGGCGCGCTACGTCAAGCGCCAGCAGAACATCCAGGAGAGCTTTTTCTCCGAGATCGACAGCCTGCGCAACGCCGAGCGCGGCCATATCGACCTGGTGCTGGGCGAAGGCTTCGTCGAGCTGATGTTCGACCAGGTGCTGCCCGGCTACTGGCGCAGCCATCCGGAAGTCACGCTGGACATCGACGTGGCCCGCACCTCCGAGATCGTGCAGCGCATCGTCGACGACCGCGCCTATATCGGCCTGGTGTTCCAGCCGCCCAACGACGCCCGGCTGCGCGCCCATTACGCGCGCCCCGAGCCGATCCGCGCCATCGTGCGCCAGGACCATCCGCTGGCCCGCCTGCGCCGCCCCCTGCTGCTGACCGACCTGGCCGAGTATCCCGGGGCCGCGATGCAGGAAGGCTTCGGCGTGCGCCAGCACATCCAGGCCGCCGAGATCAGCGAGCAGGTGCGGCTGCGCAACGTGCTGACCACCTCCTCGTTCAAGGCGCTGTGGCAGTTCGCCGCCGCCGGCATCGGCTATGCCCTGACCCCGCCCATCGCGGTCACGGCCGACATGCGCGCCCGGCGCCTGGCCAGCCTGCCGCTGGCCAACCCCATCCTCAACCAGGGCAGCCTGCAGGTGCTGAGCCGCGCCGGCCGCCACATTTCCCCGGCCGCGCGCGAATTGCTGGAGCACATCGTGCGCGGCATCGGCGCCTCGCCGGCGGCGACTTCCGATACGGTCGAGTAAGCCGGCTCCCCGTCATCCGGTTTCTTGCGCCGGGTCAAGCGACATTACCTTATTACCACAATGACTTAGACGGCCCCGCCGGCTGCCTGCTACGGTTATGAACCCCTCGCGCTTTGCGCCGACCGGCCAGAGGGGCCCAGACCGAGAAGACTTCAAGGGCAGTGACATGTACGTGTATGACCCCGTCGACCAGCAGCTCGTCGAGCAGCGCGTCGCGCAGTTCGCCGACCAGACGCGCCGCTTTCTCGACGGCCAGCTCACCGAAGACGAATTCCGCGTTCTGCGCCTGCAGAACGGGCTGTACATCCAGCGCCACGCGCCCATGCTGCGCGTGGCCATCCCGTACGGCATGCTGGCCTCGCGCCAGCTGCGCACGCTGGCCCACATCGCGCGCAAGTGGGACCGCGGCTACGGCCATTTCAGCACGCGCCAGAACATCCAGTTCAACTGGCCCAGGCTGGAGCACGTGCCCGACATCCTGGCCGAACTGGCCACGGTGCAGATGCACGCCATCCAGACCAGCGGCAACTGCATCCGCAACACCACCACCGATCACTTCGCCGGCGTCGCGCCCGACGAGCTGGTCGATCCGCTGGTCTGGTGCGAAATCATCCGCCAGTGGTCCACGCTGCACCCCGAATTCGCCTTTCTGCCGCGCAAGTTCAAGATCGCGGTCAGCGGCGCGGTGCAGGACCGCGCGGCCGTCGGCGTGCACGACATCGGCCTGCAGGCGGTCGAGCGCGACGGCAAGCTAGGCTTTCGCGTGTGGATCGGCGGCGGCCTGGGCCGCACGCCCATCGTCGGCAAGCTCATCAATCCGTTCGTCGAATGGCAGCACCTGCTGACCTATCTGCA
>JAEXBL010000394.1 GCA_023394015.1 Pseudomonadota bacterium
GTCGTGCGCCGTCACCTGGTCCTTGTAGACCGGCGAGCCCATGGAGGTCACCATGCCGCGCACCGCCGTCAGGTCCTTGGGCGCCTGCGGCATGCCGTGCAGCCCGCCCTGCCCTTGCCCGGCGGCCAGCTGGGCGTCGCGTTCGGCGGCCTCGCGCATCAGTTCGTCGCTGTCGCGCCGGGCCACGATGGCGTTGAGCTTGGGATTGACCCGGTCGATATGCGCCAGGTAGGCGGCCATCACTTCGCGGCAGGACACCTGGCGCAGCCGGATCGCCTCGGACAGCGCATGGGCCGGCATGGCCACGATATCGTTCAGCGCGGCGGGCGCGGGGGCGGCAGTAGGCATGCTTGTCTCCTTGTGGTGCGCCGCCTGCCAGGCGGACGCAGACGAAATACTACCCAAAGCGCGGCGGCGGCGCGCGGCCGCCTGCGGCTGATCAGCGCACGCGCCACCAGCCCGGCAGCAGGCCGCGCACCTTGGCGCGCCGGTAGCGGTCGTCGATCAGGTGCACCGTGCCCACGTCGTCTTCGGTGCGTATCACCCGGCCGGCCGCCTGCACCACCTTCTGCATGCCCGGATACAGATAGGTGTAGTCGTAGCCGTTCTCCTCGCCGTAGCGCCGGTCCATGGCGCGCTTGATGTGCTCGTTGACGGCGTTGACCTGCGGCAGCCCCAGCGTGGCGATGAAGGCGCCGATCAGGCGCCTGCCCGGCAGGTCCACCCCTTCCGAGAAAGCGCCGCCCAGCACGGCGAAGCCCACGCCCCGCCCGTCCTCGGAAAAACGCGCCAGGAACGCGGCGCGCCCGGCCTCGTCCATGCCCGGCGTCTGCGCCCATATCGGCACGTCCGGATGGCGTTCCCGCATCAGGTCCGAGACGCGGCGCAGGTAGTCGAAGCTGCTGAGAAAGCCCAGGTAGTTGCCCGGCCGCTCGGCGTACTGGCGCGCGATCAGGTCGGCGATCGGCGCCAGCGAACGCTCGCGGTCGCGAAAGCGCGTGGACACGTCGCCCACCACCCGCACCTCCAGTTGCCGGGCCTGGAACGGCGCGGCCACGTCGATCCAGGCGGCCGCCGGCGGCAGGCCCAGCGTGTCGCGGTAGAACTGCTGCGGGCTGAACGTGCCCGAGAACAGCACCGTGGCGTGCGCCGCCGCATAGCGCCCGGCCAGGTACGGCGCCGGGATCACGTTGCGCACGCACAGCGTGGAGCGCGGCGTCTTGGCGCCGGCCGCGCCGCCCGCGTCCAGGGTGGCGTCGAACAGCGCATGCGGGCCGAACTGCTCGGCCAGGCGCATGAAATGCAGGGCCTCGAAGTAGAACGCCAGCACCGGATCGTCCTGCGCCAGCGGATGCTCGCCCATGTGGTCGGTGATCGCGGCCACCGCCTTCTGCACCGCCGCCAGCACCCCGGCCGGCGCTTCGTCATAGGCCTGGTAGGCCTCGGCCTGCTTTTTGTTCAGGGCGTTCCAGGAACGGTTCAGCCCGTCCAGCGCTTTCTTCAGCGGCTTGGGCGCGGCCTGGCGCGCGCCCGCCAGCATGCCCTGGTCGAGCTCGCCCGTGTACATGCGGCGCGCCCGTTCCACCAGGTTGTGCGCCTCGTCCACCAGCACCGCCACCTTCCACTGGTTGGCCTGGGTCAGCGCATGCAGCATGGCGGTGGCGTCGTAGTAGTAGTTGTAGTCGCCCACCACCACGTCGGCCCAGCGCGCCATTTCCTGCGACAGGTAGTACGGGCAGATCTCGTGTTCGGCGGCCGTGGCGCGCAGCGCCGCGGCGTCCATGCGCGCGTGCGCCAGCGCGGCCTGGCGGGCGCCCGGCAACCGGTCGTAGAAGCCCCGGGCCAGCGGGCAGGATTCGCCGTGGCAGTCCTTGTCCGGATGCACGCAGGCCTTGTCGCGCGCCTGCATGTCCAGCACCCGCAGGCGCGGCGCGGCCGGCTGCGCGTTGACGGTTTCCAGCGCCTCCAGCGCCAGGCCGCGGCCCGGCCCCTTGGCGGCCAGGAAGAAGACCTTGTCCAGCCCCGCGCCCGGGCAGGCCTTGAGCACGGGAAAGATCGTGCCCAGCGTCTTGCCGATGCCGGTGGGCGCCTGCGCCATCAGGCAGCCGCCGTCGCGCGCCGTGCGGTACGCGGCCACGGCCAGCTCGCGCTGGCCGCTGCGAAACGCGCCATACGGAAACGCCAGCGCTTCCAGCGCCGCGTCGCGCGCGCGGCGGTGCGCCTGTTCGGCCGCGGCCCAGGCCAGGTAACGGCCGCAGTACTCGTGGAAATACGCCTGCAGCGCCGCCGCGTCCTGGGTTTCCACCAGCACGGTTTCTTCCTCGGTGGCCAGGTTGAAATACACCAGCGCCACGCGCAGCTGCGCCAGCCCGCGGGCCTGGCACAGCAGGTGCCCGTAGACCCGCGCCTGCGCCCAATGCGCCGCGCGATGGTTGTCGCGCACGCTCTCGAAGCGGCCGCGATAGGTCTTGATCTCTTCGAGCTGGTTGGCCGCCGGATCGTAGCCGTCGGCGCGGCCGCGCACCAGCAGGTCCTGGTACTCGCCGGACAGCGCCACCTCGGTTTCGTAGTCCGGCCCGCGCCGCCCGGCCACCGCGGCGTGCCCGGCCATGCCCTCCAGGCCGCTGGGCGCAGGCGTGAAACGCGAATCCAGGTCGCCGGCGCGGGCCGTGAACTCGCAAAGCGTGCGCACCGCGACCGCGTGCTTCATGGCGCGTCCTCTTGCCAGCTCACGTGGCAGACGCTGACCGGCATGCCGTGCGCCACGCAATACTCCAGCCAGCGGACCTGGTTGTCCTGCAGCTTGTCGCCCGGCCCCTTGACCTCGATGAGTTCGTAGCGGCGCTCGCCGGGCCAGAAGCGGATCAGGTCCGGCAGGCCCGAGCGGTTAGCCTTGACGTCGCGCAGCAGCCGCGTGAAGTACAGCTTCAGGTGCGCCGCCGGCAGGCAGTCCAGCGCCAGCGCCAGCAGCGGCTCGGACAGCGCCCCCCAGAACACGAACGGCGACTGCACGCCGCGCTTTTCGGCGTAGCGCGCCAGGATCGTGTCGCGGTAGTCCGGCGTGTCCAGCTGCGCCAGGCATTGCGCGAAGCGCGCCTCGCGGCGCTGGTGGAAGTCCGGCGCGTCCAGGTCCGCCGGCCCGCGCTGGAACGGATGGAAAAACGCCCCCGGCACGGGCGCGAACACCGCCGGCCAGCACAGCAGGCCGAACAGCGAATTGATGAGCACGTTCTCGACGTAATGCACCGGCGCGTCGTCGCGGTGCAGGTGATCGCGCGCGACGAACTCGACCGGCATGGGCTGGCCGGGGCGCGGCAGCGACAGGT
>JAEXBL010000461.1 GCA_023394015.1 Pseudomonadota bacterium
CGTCGATGCGGCGCAGGTCAGCTCGCGCGCCGCGCTGGCCCGCCTGCCGGTCACGCGCAAGAGCGAGCTGCTGGCGCGCCAGCTGGCCGCGCGGGCGGCCGGGCAGGACGCCTTCGGTGGCTTCGCCGCCGTGCGCTACGGCGCCGCCATGCCGCGCCTGTACGCCAGCCCCGGCCCCATCTACGAACCCGAGGGCGCAGGCCGGGACTACTGGCGCTCGGCGCGCGCCATGTACGCGGCCGGCTTTCGCGCCGGCGACCTGGTACACAACGCCTTCAGCTACCACATGACGCCGGGCGCCTTCATCATGGAAAGCGGCGCCCACGCCGTCGGCTGCACGGTGTTCCCCGCCGGCACCGGCCAGACCGAGCAGCAACTGCAGGCCATTGCCGACCTGAAGCCGCAGGCCTACCTGGGCACGCCCAGCTTTCTGCGCATCCTGGTCGAGAAGGCACAGGCGGCGGGCACCGACCTGTCCAGCCTCAAGAAAGGCCTGGTCGGCGGCGAGGCCTTCCCGCCCACGCTGCGCGACTGGTTCACCGAGCGCGGCATGGCCGTCTACCAAAGCTACGCCACGGCCGACGTCGGCCTGATCGCCTACGAGACGGCGGCCCGCGAGGGCCTGGTGCTGGACGAGGGCGTGATCGTCGAGATCGTGCGCCCCGGCACCGGCGACCCGGTGGCCGAAGGCGAGGTGGGCGAGGTGGTGGTCACCGTGCTCAACCCCGACTACCCGCTGATCCGCTTCGGCACCGGCGCCCTGTCGGCCGTGCTGCCCGGCGCCTGCCCCACCGGCCGCAGCAACACCCGCATCAAGGGCTGGCTGGGCCGTGCCGACCAGACCACCAAGATCCGCGGCATGTTCGTGCACCCCGGCCAGGTGGCCGAGATCGTCAAGCGCTTCCCCGAGGTGCAGCGCGCGCGCCTGGTGGTCAGCGGCGAGATGGCCAACGACCAGATGAAGCTGCTGGTCGAAGCCGCCGGCGCCGAGGCCTTGTGCGAGCGCGTGGCCGAGGCCGTGCGCGACGTCACCAAGCTGCGCGGCGAGGTCGAGGTGGTGCCGCCGGGCAGTCTGCCCAACGACGGCAAGGTCATCGAGGACGCGCGCAGCTACGAGTGAACGGCCGCAGCACCGGGCTGTCGGCGGGCGGGGTGGCGGGCGCGTCGAGCGGCGTTACCATCGCCGGTTTTTCCTTCCACCCACACACACAAGGATGTCCATGCCCACTTCCAAGCTGTTCAAGCTGTCCCTGGCCGCCGCTGCCGCGCTGCTGGCCGCCACTGCCCAGGCGCAGGCCTTTCCCGCCGCCGGCAAGAGCGTTACCCTGATCGTGCCCTTCGCCGCCGGCGGCCCCACCGACAAGGTGGCGCGCGACCTGGCCGAGGCCCTGCGCAAGCCGCTGGGCGGCGCCAGCGTGGTGATCGACAACGCCGCCGGCGCCGGCAGCACCATCGGCACGGCCAAGGCCTTCCGCGCCGCCCCCGACGGCTACACGCTGCTGGTGGCGCACATCGGCATGGCCACCACCGCCACGCTGTACCGCAACCCCGGCTTCAAGTACGACGAGTTCGAGTACCTGGGCCTGATCAACGAAGTGCCCATGGTGGTGGTGGCCAAGCCCGCCATGGCGGCCAACACCTGGGCCGAGCTGAACAGCTGGATCGCCCAGAACAAGGACAAGGCCAACCTGGCCAACGCCGGCCTGGGCAGCGCCTCGCACCTGTGCGGGCTGATGCTGCAGAACGCCCTCAAGACCGAGCTGACCACCGTGCCCTACACGGGCACCGCGCCGGCCATGACCGACCTGATCGGCGGCCAGGTCGACTTCATGTGCGACCAGACCACCAACACCACCAGCCAGGTCGAGGGCAAGAAGATCAAGGCCTACGCCGTCAGCACCGCCAAGCGCCTGAGCACGCCCGCCGTCTACAAGGACCTGCCGACGCTGGACGAGGCCGGCCTGAAGGGCTTCGACGTGTCGATCTGGCCCGGCCTGTACGCGCCCAAGGGCACGCCGGCCGCCGTGCTGAAGACGCTGAACGACGCCCTGAAGGCCGCGCTGAAGGACCCGGACTTCATCAAGAAGCAGGAAGGCCTGGGCGCGGTGGTGGTCAATGACGCGCGCAGCAACCCGGCCGAGCACAAGCAGTTCGTCGCCGCCGAAGTCGCCAAGTGGGGCGCCGTCATCAAGGCCGCCGGCCAGTACGCCGACTGAGGCCTTGACCGCCGACGCGAAGGGCCGCGCGGGCCTTCACCCCGGGCGCGGCCCCTGGGGCTTCAGGCCATGACACGGCCCGCGCTGCGCCTGGTCGATTCGATCACCGAGCTGGGCGCGTCCGACGCCGGCTGCATCGCCGTCAGCGGCTCGCACGGTGGCATCAGCTCGGCGCAGTATGCGCTGGCGGCGCGGCCGCTGCTCGCCGTGTTCAACGACGCCGGTGTCGGCAAGGACCAGGCCGGGCTGGCCGCCTTGCCCTTTCTGCAAGGCCACGGCATCGCCGCCTGCACCGTGGGCCACGCCAGCGCGCGCATCGGCGAGGCGCGCAGCACGCTGCAGGACGGCGTTGTCAGCCATGCCAATGCGCTGGCCGAGGGCCTGGGCGTGCGCACGGGCATGGCCTGCTGCGTGGTGGTGGAGTTGCTTCAGGCGGGCTGAGCGCCGGCTTTCAATGCCGGTGCCCGCCCCGGCCGGGCAGGGGGCCGGCCTCGGCCACCGGTGGCCCGGCCTCGCCTTGCGCGGCGGCTTGCAGCAGCGCGTCCAGCGTGCGGCGGGGCAGGTAGCGGCCCTGGAGCACCACCGCTGAAATCCGGGCCAGGTGGGCCACGCTTTCCAGCGGGTTGGCGTCCAGCAGCACCAGGTCGGCGTTCTTGCCCTCGTCGACCGTGCCCATGCTCGCCTCGCGGCCCAGGTAGCGGGCACCGTTGAGCGTGGCGGCCTGCAGCACCTGCAGTGGCGTCAGGCCGGCCGCGGCCAGCTCGGCGAACTCGTCGTGCAGGCCGTAGCCGGGCAGCACCCAGATGCCGCCCAGGTCGGAGCCCGTCATCAGCGGCACGCCGTGCGCCTGCATCAGCCCGACCAGGTGCTGCTGCCGGGCATACACCTGCGCCAGGGTGCGCACCGCCTCGGGCGCGTGGGTGGCCACGTAGCGCTGGTTGGCCCGTGCCCACAGGGCGCGGGTGCGGCCGGGCATGTAGATCAGGCGCGGGTCGCTGGCGTAGCGCGGGTCGTTGCTGAGCAGCATGGTGCGCAGGCGCACCAGCGTGGGCGCCTGCCAGCTGCCGCTGCGCGCCAGGGCCTGCACCAGCGCGCGGCAGCGCTCCTCGCTGTAGCTGTCGACCAGGCGCCGGTACAGCGGCAGGTCGGCCGCGGCGTAGGCGATGGGGTTGGCGATGAACTCGGGCACGAACGGTGGCGGCGCGTTCTGCAGCGCCTGGCGGCGGATCGCGTCCTCGTCCGTCGAGCATTCCAGCAGCAGGCCCAGCCCGGCGCCCAGGTGCTCGAACGAGCGCCAGCCCAGGCGCGCGGCCTCGCGGCCGGTGATGCCCAGCGGCAGGTGGCCGACCACGGGCAGGTGGCGCTGGCGGGCTTCGTCCAGCGCGGCGCGGGTGGCCTCGGGCGAGGCGTTCAGCAGCTTCACGAAGTCGCCGCCCAGGGCCTGGTTGTCGCGCACCTGCTGCCGCCCTTGCTCGGCGGTGCGGGCGCTGACGATGGTGACGCCCGGCACGCGCAGAATCTCCGGCGCCAGCAGGCGGCCGGCGCGGCTTTCGGCGTTCACCTGCCGCGCGCGCCGCACCGTCGCGGCCGAGCCGGACATCTCCTGTACGCCGGTCACGCCATTGGCCACCAGCAGTGGCCAGACCTGGGGCTGCTGGTGGGCGTCATCCAGCATGTGGGCGTGCATGTCCAGATAGCTGGGCACCAGGTACTTGCCCGTGCCATCCACCACCTGGGCCGAAGCCGGTGCCGGGGCCATGGCGCCGGGGGTGATGCGGGCGATGCGCCCTTGCTCGATCAGCACCGACACGCCGCGCCGCAGGGCGCCGTCGCGCGTATCGACGATGGTGGTGTTGCGGATCACCGTGGCCTGCGGGGCCTGGGCCGGGTGCGGCGGCAGAACGCAGCCGGCCAGGCTGGCGCCGAGCAGGGCCGCCAGCAAGGCGCGGGTGCGGAGCTTGGCGTGCATGATGATCCTCCGGTGGCGCCCGCGTGGCCCGGCGCACGGCATCATTTCAGTGATCCCTGGCGCGGCGCGCCGCCCGCAGGGCATGAGGCCCATGACGAATGACCGCGCTCTGGCGAGTGCATGACCGATGACAAAGCGGTTCGGCCCACACGGGGCCTTGTGTCATGCGCTCGCCCGCGCGGGCGCGGCGCTCACACGCCCCAGACCACGTCCTTGCCGGCGGCGGCACTGCGCTCCAGCAGCTCGATGAAGGGCGTCACGCGCTGGCGCAGGGTCACCAGGTCGGCCTTGGCCTGGGCGGCGTCCACCTCTTCCTGGGGCGTCAGCGGCTGGGCGCTGGCCGCCTGGGGCTGGCCGGCGGCCTCGCGCCGGGCCACCTCGGCCTTGAGCGCGGCCACGGCGGCGGGCACCTGATCGACGGTGATGATGCCGGTGGGGCCGGCGGGCTTGCCGATGATTTGCAGCAGCTCCTCGGCGTTGACCTTGAGCATGATGACGTCGGCGGCTTCCTGCGATTTGAATTTGTAAAGCATGGTGCTTCTCCTGGGTGGTCGATCGGGGGCAGAGCCTGGGGCGGCTGCACACCCTCATTGTGCCGCGAGCCGGTGACGGTGGGGCCTGAACCGGCCTCCGGCCCCTGGGTTGCGGCATCCGGGCCTGCCCTCTTGACAGCCAATAGTTGAGGCCTAAACAATTTGCGCATGAACCAGCTGTCCTGCATCGTGTGCATCGGCGGCGGCCCGGCGGGGCTGTATTTCGGCCTGCTGATGAAGCAGCAGCGACCCGCCTGCCGCGTGGTGGTGATCGAGCGCAACCGCCCCTGCGACACGTTTGGCTGGGGCGTGGTGCTGTCTGACCAGACGCTGGACAAGCTGCGCCTGGCCGACGCCGCGAGCGCTCGCCTGATCGGCGACGCCTTCAACCACTGGGACGACATCGAGGTCTTTTTCAAGGGCCGCGCAGTGCGCTCCACCGGCCACGGCTTTTGCGGCATCGGCCGCAAGCACCTGCTCAACATCCTGCAGGACCGTTGCGCCGCGCTGGGCGTGGAGCTGGTGTTCGAGACCGAAGTGGACGACGAGCGCGCCGTCGCCGAACGCTACGGCGCCGACCTGCTGATCGCCAGCGACGGCCTGAACAGCCGCATCCGCACGCGCTACGAGGACGTGTTCCAGCCCGACATCGACACCCGCCGGTGCCGCTTCGTGTGGCTGGGCACGCACAAGACCTTCGACGCCTTCACCTTCGCTTTCGAGCAGACCGAGCACGGCTGGTTTCAGGCCCACGCCTACAAGTTCGACGAGCGCACCTCCACCTTCATCGTCGAGACGCCCGAGCCGGTGTGGAAGGCGCACGGCATCGACCGCATGAGCCAGGAAGAGGGCATCGCCTTTTGCGAGCGCTTGTTCGCCAAATACCTGGACGGCCACCCGCTGATCAGCAACGCCACGCACCTGCGCGGCTCGGCGATCTGGATCCGCTTTCCGCGCGTGATCTGCCGCACCTGGGTGCACCGCGAAAGCATTGGCGGGCGGCGCGTGCCCATCGTGCTGATGGGCGATGCGGCGCACACGGCGCACTTCTCCATCGGCAGCGGCACCAAGCTGGCGCTGGAGGATGCCATCGACCTCGCCAACGAGTTCGCCACCGGCGCCGACATCGACACCGTGCTGCAGCGCTACGAGGACACGCGCAGCGTGGAGGTGCTGAAGATCCAGAACGCCGCGCGCAACTCCACCGAGTGGTTCGAGAACGTGGAGCGCTACACCGGCATGCAGATCGAGCAGTTCGCCTACTCGCTGCTCACGCGCAGCCAGCGCATCAGCCACGAGAACCTGCGCCTGCGCGATGCCGACTGGCTGCAGGGCTACGAGGCCTGGTTTGCGCGCACCCGGCCTGGGCCGGCGGGTTCGGGGGCGAAAGCGGCGCCAACGCCCGTACAGCCGGCGCATCCTGATCCAGTAGCGCCCGTGCCGCCCATGCTCACGCCCTTCAGCGTGCGCGGCCTCACGCTGAAGAACCGCATCGTCGTCTCGCCCATGGCGCAGTACAGCGCGCAGGGCGGCGTGGTGGGCGACTGGCACCTAGTGCACCTGGGTGCGCGCGCCGTCGGTGGCGCGGCCATGGTGATGGTGGAGATGACCAGCCCCACGCCCGAAGGCCGCATCACGCCCGGCTGCCCGGGGTTGTACACCGACGCGCAGCAGGCCGCGTTCGCGCGCATCGTCGACTTCGTGCACGCGCACAGCGACGCCGCCATCGGCCTGCAACTCGGCCACAGCGGCCCCAAGGGTTCCACACAGCTCGGATGGGAGCAGATGGACGAGCCGCTGCCGGACGGCAACTGGCCGCTGCTGGCCGCCAGCGGCGTGCCCTACGGCGAGCAGAACCAGACGCCGAGCGAAATCACCCGTGCCGAGATGGAGTCGCTGAAAGCTGCCTTCGTGGCGGCCACCTGCCGCGCCGCCGCCATCGGCTTCGACTGGCTGGAGCTGCACTGCGCGCACGGCTACCTGCTGTCGTCCTTCATCAGCCCGCTCACCAACCACCGCACCGACGCCTACGGCGGCACGCTGCAGGACCGCTGCCGCTACCCGCTGGAAGTGTTTGCCGCCATGCGCGCCGCCTGGCCGGCCGAGCGGCCGATGAGCGTGCGCATCTCCGCGCACGACTGGGCACCCGGCGGTCTCACGTCCGACGACGCGGTGCGCATCGGCCAGTTGTTCAAGGCCGCGGGCTGCGACGTGATCGATGTCTCGTCCGGCCAGACCACGCGCCGCGCGCGCCCGGTGTACGGCCGCATGTACCAGACGCCGTTTGCCGACCGCATCCGCAACGAGGCCGGCATTGCCACCATGGCCGTGGGCGCCATCTCCGAGGCCGACCACGCCAACAGCATCATCGCTGCCGGCCGCGCCGACCTGTGCGCCATCGGCCGCCCGCACCTGGCCGACGCGGCCTGGACGCTGCACGAGGCCGCCAAGCTGCAAAGCCGCGCCGTCACCTGGCCCAAGCCCTACCTGAGCGGGCGCGACCAGCTCTACCGCGAGATGGAAAAGCAGAAAGCACTGGCAGCGCAGGCAGCGTTGGCGCCGCACACCATACAAACCGATGCCTCTCTGGAGGGCGCCTGAGCATGGACCTCGAAGCCCGCGCCCACGCCGAACACCCCGAGGAGCTGCGCCTGTGGCTGCGCCTGCTCACTTGCACGCAGCTGATCGAAAAGCAGATCCGCACCGACCTGCGCGAGCAGTTCGATACGACGCTGCCGCGCTTCGATTTGATGGCGCAGCTGGAGCGCGCGCCCGAGGGCCTGCGCATGAACGAGCTGTCGCGCCGGCTGATGGTGACCGGCGGCAACGTCACCGGCATCACCGACCAGCTCGAGGCCGAGGGCCTGGTCGAGCGCACCGAAGTCGAGGGCGACCGCCGCGCCTTCCGCGTGCGCCTCACGGCCAAGGGGCGCCGGCAGTTCAACGCCATGGCCCAGGCGCACGAGGCCTGGATCGTGGATGCCTTCGCGGCGCTCGGCCCGCGCGACATCGCCACCTTGCACGCCCTGCTCGGCAAGGTGAAGCAGCACTTCTTGGAGACCGCATGAAGCACTACATCGGCGCCGGCAACCCCATGCGCCCGCAGTTCGACGCCCGCGCCCCCTACGCCTCGCGGCATTTCCACTGGCAGTGCGGCGCGGACGGCGTGGCCACCATCACGCTCAACCGGCCCGAGCGCAAGAACCCACTCACCTTCGACAGCTATGGCGAGCTGCGCGATCTGTTCAACGCGCTGCGCTACGCCACCGACGTGAAGGCGGTGGTGCTGGCGGGCGAGGGCGGCAACTTCTGCTCCGGCGGCGACGTGCACGACATCATCGGCCCGCTGACGCGGATGAGCATGCCCGAGCTGCTGGAGTTCACGCGCATGACGGGCGACCTGGTGAAGGCCATGCGCGGCTGCCCGCAGCCGGTCATCGGCGCCATCGACGGCGTGTGCGCCGGCGCCGGCGCCATGATGGCGCTGGCCTGCGACCTGCGCTACGGCACCGACCGGACCAGGACGGCCTTTTTGTTCACCCGCGTCGGCCTGGCCGGCGCCGACATGGGCGCCTGCGCGCTGCTGCCGCGCGTGATCGGCCAGGGCCGCGCCAGCGAGCTGCTGTTCACCGGCCGCGCCATGACGGCGCCCGAGGGCCTGGCCTGGGGCTTCTTCAATGCGCTGCACGGCAGCGATGAACTGCTGCACCAGGCCCAGGCCATGGCCCGCGAGTTGGCCGCCGGCCCCACCTTTGCCCACGGCATGACCAAGACCATGCTCAGCCAGGAATGGGCCATGACCATTGAGCAGGCCATCGAGGCCGAGGCGCAGGCGCAGGCCATCTGCATGCAGACGCAGGATTTTCGGCGTGCGTATGAGGCGTTCGCGGCGAAGAAGACACCGGTGTTCGGGGGTGATTGATCTTCAACAGCCGGACGCGAAGAACGCCAAGATGTCGCGAAGAACGCGAAAGAAAACCATCTGATTTTTTCGCGCATTTCGCGTGACCTTCGCGTCCTTCGCGTCCGGTATTCATTGCAAGGCCCGCACACATGAGCCCATCCATTACCCACCTCGCCTTACCTTTCTTCGACGCAGAGCACCGCGACATCGCCGCCCGCCTGCCGGCTTGGGTGGACGACCAGCAGGTGGATGCACGCGACGACCGCGCGGCTTGCCGCGACTGGGTGCGGCGCCTGGGTGAGGCTGGCTGGCTGCGCTACTGCGTGGGGGCCGAGCTCGGCGGCGCGCTGCCGGCGCTGGACTCGCGCGCGCTGGTGCTGCTGCGCGAAACGCTGGCCTTCTACTCGCCGCTGGCCGACTTCGCCTTCGCCATGCAGGGCCTGGGCAGCGGCGCCATCTCGCTGGCCGGCACGGCGGCGCAGCAGGCCCGCTACCTGCCGGCGGTGGCGCGCGGCGACAAGATCGCGGCCATCGCGCTGTCGGAGCCCGAGGCCGGCTCCGACGTGGCGGCCATGCAGTTAAGCGCCACCGCCGTCCGCCCGGATTGCGTGGTGGGTCCGGCCACGCACGAGTTCATGCTGGACGGCCGCAAGACCTGGATCAGCAACGGCGGCCTGGCCGACTTCTACTGCGTGTTCGCCAAGACCGAGCCGCAGGCCGGCAGCCGCGGCATCACCGCCTTCATCGTCGACCAGGGCACACCTGGCCTGGACGACAGCGCCCACATTGCCGTGATGGCCCCGCACCCGCTGGCCGAACTGGTGTTCACCCGCTGTCGCGTCACGGCCGAGCAGCAGGTCGGCGAATTGAACGGCGGCTTCAAGCTGGCCATGCAGACGCTGGACATCTTCCGCGCCAGCGTGGCCGGCGCTGCGCTGGGCATGGCGCGGCGCGCCCTGGCCGAGGCCATCGCCCACGCGCGCCAGCGCAGGATGTTCGGCCAGACGCTGGCCGACTTTCAGCTCACGCAGGCCAAGCTGGGCGAGATGGCGGCACTGATCGACGCCGGCGCGCTGCTGACCTACCGCGCCGCCTGGCTGCGCGACACGCAGCAGGGCACGCCCAGGGAGCGCAGCGTGGCCGCGGCCATGGCGAAGATGACCGCCACCGAGAACGCCCAGCGCGTGATCGACATCGCCCTGCAAATGCACGGCGGCCTGGGCGTGAAGGTGGGCACCAAGGTCGAGTCGCTGTACCGTGACATCCGCGCGCTGCGCATCTACGAAGGCGCGACCGAGGTGCAGCAGCTGATCATCGGCAAGGCGGTGCTGGCATGACGACGTCTCCGGAATTCTTCTCCCTCTCCCGCGTGCGGGAGAGGGCAGGGG
>JAEXBL010000463.1 GCA_023394015.1 Pseudomonadota bacterium
GAATTGGACCAGGGCGGTGATCATGGGCGTTCTCCTTGGGTGATGCGCGCAGTGTGCCCCAAGCCACCCCGCGCGCACAAAAAAAGCCGCGGCGAACCGCGGCTTTCAAGTCTCCTCGATGACCGGCAGGGCCTGTCAACCTTCTTCTGTGTGGATCAATGGAACTGCTCTTCCTCGGTCGAGCCGGTCAGCGCCTTCACGCTGGAGGAGCCGCCCTGGATGACGGTGGTCACGTCGTCGAAGTAACCGGCGCCCACTTCCTGCTGGTGCGACACGAAGGTGTAGCCCTGCTCGCGCGCGGCGAATTCCGGCTCCTGGATCATTTCGACGTAGTGCTTCATGCCCTCGCCGCGCGCGTAGGCGTGGGCGAACTTGAAGGTGTTGTACCAGTTGCTGTGGATACCGGCCAGCGTGATGAACTGGTACTTGTAGCCCAGCGCGGACAGCTCGTCCTGGAACTTGGCGATGGTGGCGTCGTCCAGGTTCTTCTTCCAGTTGAAGCTGGGCGAGCAGTTGTAGGAAAGCAGCTTGCCGGGGTGCTTGGACAGCACGGCCTGGGCAAATTCGCGGGCGAAGCCCAGGTCCGGCGTGCCGGTCTCGCACCACACCAGGTCGGCATAAGGCGCGTAGGCCACGCCGCGGCTGATGGCCTGCTCCAGGCCGTTCTTGACGCGGTAGAAGCCCTCCTGCGTGCGCTCGCCGGTCAGGAACGGCTTGTCGTTGTCGTCGTGGTCGCTGGTGATCAGGTTGGCAGCCTCGGCGTCGGTGCGGGCCAGCACGATGGTGGGAACGCCCAGCACGTCGGCGGCAAAGCGCGCGGCGATCAGCTTTTCGCAGGCTTCCTGCGTGGGCACCAGCACCTTGCCACCCATGTGGCCGCACTTCTTGACGGCGGCCAGCTGGTCCTCAAAGTGCACACCGGCGGCGCCGGCGGTGATCATGTTCTTCATCAGCTCGAAGGCGTTCAGCACGCCGCCGAAGCCTGCCTCGGCATCCGCCACGATGGGCAGGAAGTAGTCGACGAAGTCCTTGTCGCCAGGGCCGATGCCGCGGCCCCACTGGATCTCGTCAGCGCGCTTGAAGGTGTTGTTGATGCGGCGCACCATGGTCGGCACCGAGTCGTAGGCATACAGCGACTGATCGGGGTACATGGTTTCGCTGGTGTTGCCGTCGGCGGCCACCTGCCAGCCCGACAGGTACACGGCCTCCAGGCCCGCCTTGGCCTGCTGCATGGCCTGGCCGGCGGTGATGGCACCGAAGGCGTTGACGTAGCCCTTCTTGGCCTCGCCGCTGATCAGGCGCCACAGCTTCTCGGCGCCGCGCTTGGCCAGCGTGTGCTCGACCTGCAGGCTGCCGCGCAGGCGCACCACGTCGGCGGCGCTGTAGCCGCGCTTAATGCCCTTCCAGCGCGGGTTGTTGGCCCAGTCTTTTTCGAGGGCGGCGATCTGCTGTTCGCGGCTGAGTTGCTCGTTGGTGTTCGGCATGAAAAGCTCCAGTCAAAGAGGAAGGTTGATGTGAACTCTGGCGGCTGCAGCCCGGGCACTGCCGGGGCCAGCCGGTGACGTGATCATAACTCTTGTATAAGACTGTAGATCATTCTTATGTCTTATACAAGACAAAAAATTATTCGTTGCAAATCAATGACTTGCACACATCATTCCTCTATGCAGGAATTTATTTCCCATATTGAGAAAAATTGCGGCGCTGCAACATCTTTTGATTTCAAGATGAGAGAGTTTAATTTCTTCATGTGAAATCAATGCCGACGTGCCAGCGGCTCCCGTCTGGACGGCGCGCTTGCGGCATGATGTGCGCCGCCGCTGACGCCCAGCGTTCTTTCCGCGCCCCATGTCCGCCCCCTTCACCCCCAGCCGGCCGCTGGCCTACGCCTGCCTGGCGCTGTCGATGGCGCTGGTGGGCAGCTATGTGGCGCTGTCCAAGCCGCTGGCGGCGGTGTTTCCGGTGCTGCTGCTGGCCTGGCTGCGCTTTGGCATCGGCGGCGTGGCCATGCTGCACTGGCTCAAAAAGCCTGCCGACGAACCGCCGCTGTCGCCGCGCACGCGACGGCTGCTGTTTCTCGAATCCTTTCTCGGCAACTTCCTGTTCACGCTGTGCATGATCACCGGCGTGAAACTGACCACCGCCGTCTCGGCCGGCGTCATCCTGGCGGCCATTCCGGCGGCGGTGGCGGTGCTGAGCTGGCTGTTCCTGCGCGAGCGCGTGCCCCCGCGCGTTTGGGCCGGCGTGGCCTGCGTGGTGCTCGGCATCGCCCTGGTGGCGCTGTCGAAGCAGGCGCTGCCTGCCCCTGCCCCTGCGCCATCGCCGCTGGCAACGCAGAGCAGCAGCAGCCTGGCGTGGCTGGGCAACCTGCTGCTGGTGGGCGCGGTGCTGTGCGAGGCCAGCTACGCCGTCATCGGCAAGGCGCTCACCGGGCAGCTGTCGCCGCGCCGCATCAGCGCGCTGATCAACCTGTGGGGCTTTGCCCTGAGCACGCCGTTCGGGCTATGGCTGGCCTGGGGCTTCGACTTCGGGGCCGTGGCGGGCACCACCTGGGTGCTGCTGGTGCTGTACGCCCTGGCCGCCTGCACGTGGACGGTGTGGCTGTGGATGACCGGGCTGAAAAGCGTGCCGGCCGCGCAGGCCGGCGTGTTCACCGTGCTGCTGCCCATCAGCGCCGCCGCCGTGGGCGTGCTGGCCCTGGGCGAGCGCCTGGGCACGCTGCAGCTGCTGGCCTACGGCGTGGCCCTGACCGGCGTGCTGCTGGCCACCCTGCCTTCGCGTCCGGCCTGGCGCGTGGGCAGGCGCTGAACAAGCGGCCTCATTGCTTCCGATTGAATAGCAAACAATGCTTGATGGACAAGCGCCACAGGCCAACCCAAGCATTCTTCGCGCATGTTCCGGCACCCCATCATCGACCGCGACCGCAGCGTGCCAAGCACCAGTGACGACCGATCATGTCGCGCGCCACAAGCGCTGCTCTGATGGCGCGCACGGCGCTCATCGGCCCGATCTACTCGCCCGACCGCCCTGCCCCGCGCTGAAAAAAAAGCAACATCACCGAGGGAAAAACCGCCTTTTCCCCTTGGAAGCGTGCTACTTATCCAGTAGCATCCCGTTCAGCCGCCGAATGCGTCATGCGAGGCAGGCAGGACAAGACAGGTTTTTCCAACAAAGAGGATCAGCAACCATGGCAACTGCAAAGAAAGCTCCGGCGAAGAAAGCCGCCCCGGCCGCCAAGAAGCGCACGCCCAGCGCCGCGTTCATGAAACCCATGACGCCCAGCGCCGATCTGGCCGCCGTGATCGGCGCCAAGCCGATGCCGCGCACCGAGGTGACCAAGAAGGTGTGGGAATACATCAAGGCCAACAAGCTGCAGGACAGCGAGAACAAGCGCAACATCAACGCCGACGCCAAGCTCAAGCCCATCTTCGGCAAGGCCCAGGTCACCATGTTCGAGATGACCAAGCTCATCAACAACCACCTGTCGTGATGCGCGCCGGGCGCCCTGCCCGGCCCTCATCTACACTAAAAAAGCCGGCGCCTGCAGCCGGCTTTTTTGTGCGCGTCATGCCGACTGTGCACGGGGCGGGCGCGCCCGCCGCAGCGCATGAAGCATCAACCCTCCACCATGACGAATGACCGCGCCCTGACGAGCGCATGACCAATGACAAAAGGCATCGGCACGCACAGTGCCTTTGTCATTGGTCATGGCGCGCCAGCGCCGGTCATCGAGCGCAGCGAAGTCATCGGGCTTCGGCCCCCGGGTTCTCGATGGCGTCGAGCGTGGTGCGTGTGGTGATGACTTGCTCGCTCAGCACCACCTCGATCAGCGTGCCCTGCTGGCGCGCCAGCGCGGCGCGCAGCGCGGGCTCGAACTGCTCGGTGCGCTCCACGCGGGCGCCGGCGTAGCCGTAGCTCTCGGCCAGCTTCACGAAGTCGGGGTTCTGCAGTTCGGTGCCCGCCTGCCGGTGCGGGTACTCGCGCGCCTGGTGCATGCGGATGGTGCCGTACACGCCGTTGTTGAGCAGCACGACGATGGTGCGCGCGCCGTACTGCCTGGCCGTGGCCAGCTCCTGTCCGTTCATCAGGAAGTCGCCGTCGCCGGCCATCGTCACCACCGTGCGCCCGGTGGTGATGGCACAGGCCACGCCGGCCGGCACGCCATAGCCCATGGCGCCGCTGGTGGGCGCCAGCTGCGTCTTGTGGCCCTTGGCCAGGCCGTGGAAGTGGAAGTAGCGGTGCGTCCAGCTGGCAAAGTTGCCGGCGCCGTTGGTGATGGCGGCGTCTTCGGGCAGCAGCTTTTGCAGCGTGCAGACGATGGCGTGCATGTCCACCGGCCCGGGCAAGGGCTGCGGCTGCATGTTGGCCACGTGGTCCGCGTGGGTGGCTTCGGCCCAGGCGCGCCAGGGCTGGTCGGCCGGTGGCGCCAGCGCTGCCAGTGCGGCGGCGGTGGCCGGCAGGCTGGCGCACAGGGCCAGATCCGGCTGGTAGACGCGGCCCAGTTCCTCGGCGCTGGTGTGCACGTGGACCAGCTTCTGCCTGGGCCGCGGCACGTCGAGCAGGGTGTAGCCGCTGGTCGTCATCTCGCCCAGGCGCGGGCCCAGGGCCAGCACCAGGTCGGCGTCCTTGATGCGCCGGGCCAGCCGGGGGTTGATGGCGATGCCGACGTCGCCCGCGTACAGCGGGTGGTGGTTGTCGAAGGTGTCCTGAAAGCGCATGGCATTGCCCACCGGCAGGTGCCAGGCCTCGGCAAAGCGCTGCAGGTCGCGCGCGGCCTCGGGCGTCCAGCCGCCGCCACCGGCGATGATGATGGGCTGCTTCGCATTCAGGAGCATCTGGCGCAGGCGCTGCATGGCTTGCGGATCGGGCTGGTAGGCCGGCGGCGCCCAGCGCGGCATCGGCAGCAGGCTGTCCGGCACGGGTTGCGTGAGCATGTCCTCGGGCAGCGCCAGCACCACCGGGCCGGGCCGGCCATTCAGCGCGGTGGCGAAGGCACGCGCCACGTATTCGGGCAGGCGCTCGGCGCTGTCGATGCGCTCCACCCGCTTGGCCATGCCGAAGGCGCCGAAGAAGGCGCGGTAATCGACCTCCTGGAACGCCTCGCGGTCGCGCTGGTCGCTGGCCACGTCGCCGACGAACAGCACCATCGGCGTCGAATCCTGTGCGGCGGTGTGCACGCCGATGCTGGCATTCGTCGCCCCCGGCCCGCGCGTGACGAAGCACACCCCCGGCCGCCCGGTGAGCTTGCCATGCGCCTCGGCCATGAAGGCGGCGCCGCCCTCCTGCCGGCAGACGACGAACGAGATGCGGTCGCGGTGCTGGTGAAAGCCGTCCAGCGCCGCCAGGTAGCTTTCGCCCGGCACGCCGAACGCGTGGGTCACGCCCTGGGCCAGAAGGCATTCAACGAGAAGATGGCCGGCAATGCGTTGAGTCATTGATGGATTTTGGCAGCCCATGCCCACCCTGCCGCACAGCAGGACATTTCAGCGAACGCCGTGGAGCGGGCTTGGCCCGGCCACTGGCGTTGGCCCCCTTCCCGCAGAGAGAAGGGGGAAGCCGCGTGAGCGGCTCAGGGGGTTGCGCCCTGTTCCGTGCGCTTGCCCACGCCCAGCGCCGCGCCCACCGACAACAGCAGGAACACCGCCGCCAGCCCCAGCGTCGTTGCATACAAGCCGCGGTCCATGAACACGCCGTAGATCAGCGGCGCAATGGCAAAGCCCATGTCCAACCCCGAATACACGGTGCCGTACACCCGGCCGGTGGCGCCCTTGGGCGTGGCCTTCTTGATCATCATGTCGCGGCTCGGCCCGCCCACGCCCACCGCAAAGCCGGTGGCCGCCAGCAGCGCCATCGAGCCAAAGCCGCCCAGCCGGCCGGTGGCTGCCAGCACAACCAGCACCGCGCCCGCGCCCATGGCCCAGGCCACCACGCGATCGCTGTGGCGCGGCATGCGCGCGGCCACGAAGCCGCCCACGAACATGCCCAAGGCGCCGCACAGCATGTAGGCGGTGATCATGGTCGTCGCGGCCTCGAAGCTGACACGGTGCATGGCCTGCATGATGGGCGAGGCGAAGTTCTGCACCACCGCCAACGTCATCGTCGACAGAAAAAAGAACGCGAAGCACCACCACACCACCGGCATGCGCAGAAAGGCCACGCCGCTGCCCTGCGGCGCATCCGCCGCGCGGCGCACCACATCGGTCCTGAGGTGTGCACGGTTCAGCACCAGCAGCGCCAGAATGCCCGCATACATCAGCGCCGCCGCCAGATAGCCCGAGCGCCAGCCCTGCCAGCCGGTGAAGAACAGCAGAAACACCGGCGTCAGCGCCCAGCCCAGGTTGCCCGATAGCCCGTGCGCGCTGTAGGCATGACCCAAGCGCGCGCCCGACACCCGCTGGTTGAGGATCGAGAAATCCACCGGATGAAACGGCGCGTTGCCCAGCCCGGCCAACACCGCCACCAGCATCAGGCCCCAGTAGCCCTGCGCGAAGTACCCCGCCAGCGAGGCGCCGATGAAGCAGACGAAGGACGCAAACAGCACCGGCCGCGCGCCCACCTTGTCCACCAGAAACCCCGCCGCCGCCTGCCCCGAGCCCGAGATGACGAAGAACACCGTCATCAGAAAGCCCAGTTGCGAAAACGACAACCCGAACTCGGTGGCGAACACCGGAAACAGCGGCGGCAGCAGCAAATGCGCGAAGTGCGAGCTGGCGTGCGCCAGCCCGACCAGCCCGATCACGGTGGCGTCGTCGCGCAGGGGCACCCGGGGCGGCACGCCTGGAGCAATGCTGATGGAAGAAACGGCCGACGTAGACATGGGCGCGATGGTAAGGGCTGGTGCCCGAACGCGCTTGAGCCGTCAGCGACACCCCTGGCGCGACACCCTGCATCGGGCCGCGCACCACGCCACCAACAATCCCTCAACAAAGGCTGGCTCCAGCGCCGTCTCCACTGGCGCTGGAAGCTATCAAATCAGAAGCTACAGCAGCTTGCGGATCACGCCCATCATGCGCTGAAAGCGCGCCCCATACGGCGGATACAGCACCTGCCCCATGGCCAGCGGCGACTGCGCGAACACGGCCTTCTGGTGCGTGAAGCGCAAAAACCCCGTCTCGCCGTGGTAGGCGCCCCAGCCGCTGTCGCCCACGCCGCCGAAGGGCAGGCGCTCGTGGGTGATGTGCATCAGCGTGTCGTTCAGCGTCACACCGCCGCTGACGGTGCGGCGCAGCACGGCGTCGCGCGCGGCCGTGTCCTGGCCGAACCAGTACAGTGCCAGCGGGCGCGGGCCGGCGTTGACGTGGGCAATGGCCTGCTCCGGCGTGTCGCAGGGTAGCACCGGCAGGATGGGGCCGAAGATCTCTTCCTGCAGCAGGCGCATGGCCGGCTGCACACCAAACACCAGCGCCGGGCGCAACTGGCGTGGCGCGGCGTCGGCTGCGGCGCCGGCGGGCGGCCCGACGTCCTCCACCTGCGCGCCGCCGGCGCGGGCTTCGTCCAGCAGGCCGTGCAGGCGCGCCAGGTGCCGGTCGCTGACGATGGCGGCGTAGTCCGGGTTGCCCTCGAGGCACGGAAACAGCCGCGCCACGGCGGCGCGGTAGGCGGCGCTGAATTCGGCCTCGCGCCCGCGCGGCAGCAGCACATAGTCGGGCGCGATGCAGGTCTGGCCGCCGTTCAGCAGCTTGCCGTGCGCGATCTTCAGCGCCGCTGGGCCCAGGTCGGTGCACGAGGCGTCGACGATGCAGGGTGACTTGCCGCCCAGCTCCAGCGTGGTCGGCGTCAGCTTGCGCGCCGCGGCCTCGGCCACCTTGCGGCCGACGGCGGTGGAACCGGTGAAGAACAAATGGTCGAACGGCAGCGCGGCGAACTCGGCCGCCACGTCGGCCCCACCCTGCACCACGGTGAATTCATGAGGCTCGAAGTACTTCGCCACCAGCTCGGCCAGCAGGGCTGAGGTGCGCGGCGTGATCTCGCTCGGCTTGAGCATCCCCCGGGTGCCGGCCGCCCGCGCGGGGGCGGCCGGGCCCAGCGTAAGCTGCAACGGGTAGTTCCACGGCCCGATGATGCCAACCACGCCCAGCGGCTGGCGCTCGATGCGGCCGTGGCCGGGCAGCAGGAACAGCGGCGTGCGCACCCGCTGCGGGCGCGACCAGCGCGCCAAATGACGCCGCAGGTCGCCGAGCGTGCTGCGCAGCACGAACAGGTCGGCGATCTCGGTCAGGCGCTCGCCGCGCAGGCCGAAGTCGGCGTCGATGGCGGCGCTGAGCGCCCCGAGGTTGTCTTCGAGCAGCCGCGTCACGCGCGCCAGCCGGTCGTGCCGCAGCGCCAGATCGGCTGGCGCCTCGCCGCGCGAACGCCGGCGCTGGTCCTCAAACAAGTCCTGAATCATCCGCGTCTCCACTGCTCAGCCAGCCTGCGGCCAAGTCAGCGGGTATTGTGGGCGACAAACGAAGAACGCCCGCTGCACGAGCGGGCGTTTTTCAGGCTGGTCGCGTGCGCGCTCAGGCGGCCGTGCCGCTGAACTCGAACACGCCCGGTGCCTTGATCGGATCGACGCTGACGTCGATCCTCGTCTTGGGCGGGAACTTGCCTTCCAGCAGCAGCTTCGACAGCGGGTTCTCAATGCGCTGCTGGATCGCGCGCTTGAGCGGCCGCGCGCCGAACACCGGGTCGAAGCCGACCTTGGCCAGCTCGGCCAGCGCCTGGTCGGACACGTTCAGATGCAGGTCCATCCGGGCCAGGCGCTCGCTCAGCACCTTGAGCTGGATTTTGGCGATGGCCCCGATCTGGCTCGCGTCCAGGCCGTGGAACACCACGATCTCGTCGATGCGGTTCAGGAACTCCGGGCGGAAGTGGTTCTTCAGCTCGCCGAACACCGCGTCCTTGACGTCCTCGTAGGGCTGCCCCGCCATGCTCTGGATCATGGGCGAGCCGATGTTGCTGGTCATGATGATGACGGTGTTCTTGAAGTCCACCGTGCGGCCCTGGCCATCGGTCAGGCGGCCATCGTCCAGCACTTGCAGCAGCACGTTGAAGACGTCCGGGTGCGCCTTCTCGATCTCGTCGAACAGGATCACGCTGTAGGGCTTGCGGCGCACGGCCTCGGTCAGGTAGCCGCCCTCGTCGTAGCCCACGTAGCCGGGCGGCGCGCCGATCAGGCGGGCCACGCTGTGCTTTTCCATGAACTCGCTCATGTCGATGCGCACCATGTGCTCGTCGCTGTCGAACAGAAAGCCGGCCAGCGCCTTGGTCAACTCGGTCTTGCCGACGCCCGTGGGGCCGAGGAACAGGAAGGAGCCGAGCGGCCGGTTTGGGTCCGACAGGCCCGAGCGCGAGCGGCGGATGGCGTTGGCGATCGCCGTGATGGCCTCGTTCTGCCCCACCACGCGCTCGTGCAGGCGCGCTTCCATGTGCAGCAGCTTGTCGCGCTCGCCCTGCATCATCTTGCTGACCGGGATGCCGGTGGCGCGGCTGACCACCTCGGCGATCTCCTCGGCGCCGACTTCGGTGCGCAGCAGTTGCGGCGCCGCCTGCTCGCGCTGGCTTTCCTTGGCGTGCGCCTCGTCGAGCTGCTTTTGCAGCGCCGGCAGTTTGCCGTACTGCAGCTCGGCCACCTGGTTGAAGTCGCCCTTGCGCGTGGCTTCCTGGATCTGGAACTTGATCTGCTCGATCTCCTTGCGGATCTGCTCGCTGCCCTGGGCGCTGGCCTTCTCGGCCTTCCAGATCTCCTCCAGGTCGGCGTATTCCTTCTCCAGCGCGACCAGGTCCTCCTCGATCAGCTGCAGGCGTTTCTGCGAGGCCTCGTCGGTCTCCTTCTTCACCGCCTCGCGCTCGATCTTGAGCTGGATGATGCGGCGGTCGAGCCGGTCCATCACCTCGGGCTTGGAGTCGATCTCGATCTTGATCTTGGCCGCCGCCTCGTCGATCAAATCGATCGCCTTGTCGGGCAAAAAGCGGTCGGTGATGTAGCGCGCCGACAGCTCGGCCGCGGCCACGATGGCCGGGTCGGTGATGTCCACACCGTGGTGCGCCTCGTAACGCTCCTGCAGGCCGCGCAGGATGGCGATGGTGTCCTCCACGCTCGGCTCGCCCACCAGCACCTTCTGGAAGCGCCGCTCCAGCGCCGCGTCCTTCTCGACGTGCTTGCGGTATTCGTCCAGCGTGGTGGCGCCGATGCAGTGCAGCTCGCCGCGCGCCAGCGCGGGCTTGAGCATGTTGCCGGCATCGATCGCGCCCTCGGCCTTGCCGGCACCGACCATGGTGTGCAGCTCGTCGATGAACAGGATGATGCGGCCCTCGGCCTGGGCCACCTCCTTCAGCACCGCCTTCAGGCGCTCCTCGAACTCGCCGCGGTACTTGGCGCCGGCCAGCAGGCCCGCCATGTCGAGCACCAGCACCTGCTTGTCGCGCAGGGTGTCGGGCACCTCGTTGTTGACGATGCGCTGGGCCAGCCCCTCGACGATGGCGGTCTTGCCCACGCCCGGCTCGCCGATCAGCACCGGGTTGTTCTTGCTGCGGCGCTGCAGCACCTGGATGGCGCGGCGGATCTCGTCGTCGCGGCCGATCACCGGATCGAGCTTGCCCAGGCGGGCGCGCTCGGTCAGGTCGAGCGTGTATTTCTTCAGCGCCTCGCGCTGGCTCTCGCCCTCGGCCGAATCCATGGTCTGGCCGCCGCGCACGGCGTCGATGGCGGCTTCCAGCGCCTTGCGCGTCAGGCCGGCCTCGTGGGCGATGCGGCCGGCCTCGCCCCGGCCGGCGGCCTGCTCGTCGGCCAGCGCCAGCAGAAACATCTCGCTGGGCACGAACTGGTCGCCGCGCTTGATGCTCTCCTTCTCGGTCGCCTGCAGCAGGCGGATCAGGTCGGGGCTGGGCTGCACCTGCTCCTGCCCGGTCACGCTGGGCAGGCGCTTCAAGGCGGCTTCGGCGTCTTGCGACAGCTTGGCCACGTTCACGCCCGCGCGCTGCAGCAGCGCCTTGGGACCATCAGGCTGGCGCAGCATGGCCGCCAGCAGGTGCATGGGTTCGATGTAGGCGTGGTCGTTGCCCAGCGCCAGCGATTGCGCGTCGCCCAGGGCTTCCTGGAATTTGGTAGTGAGTTTGTCAAGTCTCATGGTTTTGTTGGAAGGTGTGGGTCAGCCTGCGAAGGCCGGATGCACAGCATATGCAGGTTTCAGCCCGGTTTTCAATGCCCGGCCGCCGCACCGGCCGGCCTGGATGCCCGGCCAACTGGTAGCGGCCAATGGTCAGCCCCGCCTGAAACCTTGCGGGAAAAACGGAAGGCACGGCCGTTTTCTTGACGCACCCGCTCAACGCCGGGTCGGCACGCAGGGCCCATGGCGGCGACGGAAGTCGGCCGGCGTCTCGGGCGACACGCCCTCGGGCACACCGGCAAACACGCCGCGCCGGTGCCGGCGCGCCTCGGCCTCCTGGGGCGCGTACCGGGCCTTCGCCCAGGGGCGGCCCCGGTAGCCCTCGGCCCAGGCCCAGCCCTGCGCCACGAGGGTGGCGCCCAGATCGAGCCCATCGCTCACCCGGTGCACCGTGGCGATGCCCCGGCCCCAGCGGTCGTAGGCGTGCACCGTCACGCGCACCGGCTGGCTCAGCGTCAGGGCCTGCAGTGCGCCGCGTGCCTCGGGGCCCAGAGGCTGACAAATTTCGGGCGCGTCGATGCCGTCCAGGCGCAGGCGCCGCCGCGCACCGCCGCCCGAGGGCCGCACCCAGATCGAATCGCCATCGACCACATGGCTCACGCGCGCCAGCCAGGCCTGGTCCGGCGCCGGCCGCTGCCCGTCCTGGGCCGGCGCGGGCGCCTGGGCGAACACCAGCACGGCGGCCAAGGCCCCGGCCCGCAGGGTCGTGGCAAGCCCCAGCGCGCGCTCGATCACGTGTTGGTGGCCTGGATGCCCCAGCGCGCCAGCGCCGCATCGTCGCTCACGCGGGCATCGACCCAGCGCGCGCCGGCGGGTGTCTGCTCCTTCTTCCAGAACGGCGCCTGGGTCTTGAGGTAGTCCATCAGGAACTCGCAGGCCTGGAACGCCTCGCCACGGTGCGCGCTGGTGACGGCCACCAGCACGATCTGGTCCTGCGGCTGCAGCAGGCCGATGCGGTGGATCACGCGCACGCCGAAGATGTCGAAGCGCCGGCAGGCCTCGTCGATCATGGCCTCGATGGCCTTCTCGGTCATGCCGGGGTAGTGCTCCAGTTCCATGCTGCTGACCGCCGCACCGTCGCTGCGGTCGCGCACGGTGCCGACGAAGGCGCACACGGCGCCGACGCGCGCATCGCCCGCGCGCAGGGCGGTGACTTCGGCACTCAGGTCGAAGTCCTGGGTCTGGATGGAAACGCGGGACAGGTTCATGGGCGGATTCTGCCCGCCGTCGGCGCGGCGCGCGCGCCGGCCGTAGCTCAACCGCCGGTGACGGGCGGGAAAAAGGCCACCTCGGCCCCGTCGTGCAGCGCGACGGATTCGTCGGCCATGGTCTGGTCGAGCGCCAGGCGCACGGCCTTGTCGCGCGCCAGGGCGTCGGCATGGGCGCCGCCGCGGGCGATCAGCTCGTCGCGCAGCGCGGCCAGGGTGGGCGCGCTGGTGGCCACGCGCTCGCTGCCCACGCCGAGCGCCTCGCGGATGGCCGCGAAATAGCGCACCGTGACCTGCTTCATGCCAAAAGCTCCGCCAGCGGGATGAAGCGCACCATGTCGCCCGCGGCGATGGTGCTGCCGGCCGGGTGGTCGATGAAGCCGTCGGCCCAGTGCGCCGAGGTGAGCACGCCGGAGCTCTGATTGGGAAACAGGTCCAGACCGCCCTGCGCATTGCGGCGCGCGCGCAGAAACTCGCGCCGCTTGTCGGGCCGCGGCAGGTCGAAGTCGGCACGCAGTTCCATGGCCGGCACGTCCAGCCGGGTGGCGCCCTGCAGCTTGAGCAGGAAAGGCCGCACCAGCAGCAGGAAGGTGGCGAAGCTGGACACCGGGTTGCCCGGCAGGCCCATGAAGTGCACGCGCTCGGCCTCGTCCCTGCCGATGTGGCCGTAGACGAAGGGCTTGCCCGGCTTCATGCCGATCTGCCACAAGTCCAGCGTGCCCAGCTCTTCCACGGCGGGCTTGATGTGGTCCTCGCCGCCGACGGAGACGCCGCCGCTGGTCAGGATCAGGTCGTGCTCACGCGCGGCCGACATCAGCGCCAGCCGGGTGGCGTTGGGCCGGTCGGGCACGGTGCCGAAGTCCTGCACCTCACAGCCCAGGCGCCGCAGCAAGGCCGCCAGCACGAAGCGGTTGGAGTTGTAGATGGCGCCGGGCGGCATCTGCTCGGGCGCGATGGCGCCGGGCATCACCAGTTCGTCGCCGGTGGAGAACAAGGCCACCCGCGGCCGCGCCGCCACCGGCAGCTCGGCCATGCCGATGCCGGCCGCCAGCCCGATGCTGGCGGGCGACAGGCGCTCGCCCTGGTGCAGTATCACGGCGCCCTGGCGCACGTCCTCGCCCGCCTGGCGCACCCACTGCCCGGCGGTCGGCACTTCGTTGATGCGCACCCGCGTGTCGCCTGCCAGCGCCTCGGTGTCCTCCTGGATCACCACCGCGTCGGCCCCGGCCGGCAGCGGTGCGCCGGTGTAGATGCGCGCGGCCGTGCCGGGCGCCAGCGGCTCGCCCGCGTGGCCGGCCGGGATGCGTTGCGACACCGCCATCTCCACGCCCGGCGCGATGACGGTGGAAGCGCGCACGGCGTAGCCGTCCATGGCCGAGTTGTCGTGCGGCGGCACCTGCAGGGCGGAGACCACGTCCTGCGCCAGCACGCGGCCATCGGCGTCGAAGGTGCTGACCGACTCGGTGCGGCCCAGCGGCACGGCGTGGGCCATCAGGCGCTGCAGCGCCTCGTCGAGCGGCATCAGGGGGCGGCGGGCAGGAGCGTCAGACATGGGGTGCGATGTGTCTCTCAGGGTCGTATTCAAAGCGGTGGCCATTGTCGAGCAGCCACTGGGTCACGGCCTCGGCATCGTTCAGATCCAGCACGGGGCGCAGGGTCGATTGCGGCAGCGTGTGGGGCGCGTCGGTGGCCACGGCGACGATGAACTCGTCGTCGGGGTAGCGCACCGGGTGGCCGGCAACCTGGCGCCAGACCTCGATCTTGAGCAGGTCGCTGTCGCGAAAGCCCTCCACCAGCACCCAGTCCACGCCGTCGTACAGCTCGGCGATCAGGTGGTGCACGGACAGCTGCTTTTCGCGCTCGAACTCGCGCATCAGCGCCAGGCGCTGGCCCGAGGCGATGACCACCTCGAAGGCGCCGGCCTGGCGATGGCGGTAGGTGTCCTTGCCCGGGTGGTCGATGTCGAAGCGGTGGTGCGCGTGCTTGACCACCGACACGCGCATGCCGCGCCGGCGCAGCACCGGAATCAGCCGCTCGATGAGATGCGTCTTGCCCGCGCCCGAATACCCGGCCAAGCCGACCACGTTCATGAACCCACCCTCAAGTCAGCACAAAGACAAAAGCATTCGGCGCCAGCGGCACCGGCGCCCCTCATTCACATTCCTGGACGATCAGCGCCTTGACGCGGCCGGCGTCGGCCGGCAGCACCTGCACGCGGCGCGGCAGATCCTCGATGCCGTCGAAGCGCGCCGGGCGATCCGGCTCGCGGCCCAGCGCCTCGCGGATGGTGGCGGCGAACTTGATCGGCAGCGCCGTCTCCAGCACGATCATCGGCACGCCGGGCTGCACGTGCTCGCGCGCCACCTTCACGCCGTCGGCGGTGTGGGTGTCGATCATCACGCCGTGCCTGTCGTACACGTCGCGGATGGTCGCCAGGCGGTCGGCGTGCGTGCTCTTGCCGCTGACGAAGCCGAAGCGCTGGCGTGCTTGCTGGAAGGCGGGGTCGCTGCTCAGGTCGAACTGACCATCCTTGAGCAGCGCGTCGTGGAACAGCCCACGCGTGCGGCCGCCGTCGCGGCCCAGCAGGGCGAACACGAAGCGCTCGAAGTTGCTGGCCTTGCTGATGTCCATCGACGGGCTGGAGGTCTCGTGCGTGTCGCTGCTCCCGCGCACGCGGTACACGCCAGTGCGGAAGAACTCGTCGAGCACGTCGTTCTCGTTGGTGGCAACCACGAGTTGCTCAATCGGCAGGCCCATCTGCCGCGCCACGTGGCCGGCGCAGCCGTTGCCGAAATTGCCACTGGGCACGGTGAAGCTGACCTTGTCGTCATTGGAGCGGGTCGCTTGAAAGTAGCCCGCGAAGTAGTAAACCACCTGTGCCAGCAGCCGCGCCCAGTTGATCGAATTGACGGTGCCGATCCTGTACTGGCGCTTGAAGTCGAGGTCGTTGCTGACCGCCTTGACGATGTCCTGGCAGTCGTCGAACACGCCTTCGATGGCGATGTTGTGGATGTTGGCGTCAGCCAGGCTGAACATCTGCGCCTGCTGGAACGCGCTCATGCGCCCGTGCGGGCTGAGCATGAACACGCGGATGCCCTGCTTGCCGCGCATGGCGTATTCGGCCGCGCTGCCGGTATCGCCGCTGGTGGCGCCCAGGATGTTGAGCTGCTCGCCGCGGCGTGCCAGCTCGTATTCGAACAGATTGCCCAGCAGCTGCATGGCCATGTCCTTGAAGGCCAGCGTGGGGCCGTTGGACAGCGCTTGCAGGTAAAAGCCGTCGTGCAGTTGCTTCAGCGGCACGATCTCGGGCGTGCCGAACACCTCGGCCGTGTACGTCTTCTGGCACAGCGCCTTCAAATCGGCCGCCGGGATATCGTCGATGTAGAGGCTGAGGATCTCGAACGCCAGGGCGGCGTAGCCTTGGTCGGCGTACACCTCGCGCCAGCGCGCCAGGGTCGCGCCGTCCACCTGCGGGTAATGCTCGGGCAGGTACAGGCCGCCGTCGGGCGCCAGGCCCTCCAGCAGGATGTCGCAGAACTTGCGCGGCGTGCTGTCGCCACGGGTGGAGAGGTAGTTCATTCGGTGTGGGCCGGGCCAATCAGCTCGACGTCGGGGAAATAGGTACGGACGCGCTGCGGATCGCGCGTGATGAGCGGGCAACGCGCCACACTGGCGTGGGCGCCGATGAAGAAGTCCGGCAAGGTGCTGCCACGCAACCCGCCCCGCTGGCGATACCGCTGATGCGCTTGAGCCGCCAAAAAGCCGGCCTCGCGCGGCACGTCGACGAAGTCGATCCGGGTGTCGGCCAGGAAGGCATTGAAACTGGCGAGATCGGGAAAACTGCGGCTCACTTCCGCCAGCACCACGACGTTGATGCCCAGCCGATCGACCTGTGCCTGCTGGTGCAACAGGTGGGCGCTGATTTCGCCCCAAACGGGCTTGGCTTCGATGATGTCGATCAGCACGCTGCTGTCCAGCAGGATCATCGCATGCAGTCCTCGCCACGCGTCTCGCGCAGGATGTCCTCGGTGGGCCGCTTCAGGAAGCCGGTGCCGAGCCACTTGAGGAACGGGTTCTCACCGTCACCGCGCTTCGGTTCGGCGGCCACCATCATCACCCGCCCGTCGGGCAGCACTTCGTAGTCCACCGACTGCCCCGGCCCCACACCCAGGGCCTGGCGCACGGCCTTGGGCACGGTCACCTGGCTCTTCTGCGTCAACGCGTAGGACATGACAAGCTCTCTTGGCACGAAAAGTAATACTCGATTTTATCCTTACTTTTCGCGCCCCGACCAGCACGCTGGCCGCCTCTTCAGGCCAGTTCTTCCTTGCGAATGCGCACGATCGGCGCCAGCACGCTGGGCAGGGCCTGCAACTGGGCCAGGGCGGCGTTCATGGCGCCTTCGCGCGTGTCGTGGGTGAGGATGATGAGGTCGGTATGGTCGGGCGTGGGCTCGCCGGCGCCGGCGTCGGTGCCGGCCACGTCGTCGGCCTCGCGCTGCAGCACGGCGTTGATGCTGATGCCGCCATCGGCCAGGATGCGTGTCACGCTCGACAGCACGCCGGCCTCGTCCTTCACGCGCAGGCGCAGGTAATAGCTGGTGACCACCTGCTCCATCGGCAGCACGCCCAGGTCGCTCATGGCGGCGGGCTGGAAGGCCAGGTGCGGCACGCGGTGCTGCGGGTCGCTGGTGGCCAGGCGCGTGACGTCCACCAGGTCGGCGATCACCGCGCTGGCCGTCGGCTCGCTGCCGGCGCCCTTGCCGTAGTACAGCGTGGTACCGACGGCGTCGCCATTGACGACGACGGCGTTCATCGCCCCTTCGACGTTGGCGATCAGCCGCCGCGACGGCATCAGCGTCGGGTGCACGCGCAACTCCACCCCTTCGCCCTCGCGCCACTTGGTGATGCCCAGCAGCTTGATGCGATAGCCCAGCTGCTCGGCGTAGCGGATGTCGGTGGCCGACAGCTGGGTGATGCCCTCGACGTGGGCCTTGTCGAACTGCACCGGAATGCCGTAGGCGATGGCGCTCATGATGGTGGCCTTGTGCGCGGCGTCCACGCCCTCGATGTCGAAGGTCGGGTCGGCCTCGGCGTAGCCCAGGCGCTGCGCCTCCTTCAGCACCACGTCGAAGTCCAGGCCCTTGTCGCGCATCTCGCTGAGGATGAAGTTCGTGGTGCCGTTGATGATGCCGGCGATCCACTGGATGCGGTTGGCCGTCAGGCCCTCGCGCAGCGCCTTGATGATGGGGATGCCGCCGGCCACGGCGGCCTCGAAGGCCACCATCACGCCCTTTTTCTGCGCCGCCTCGAAGATCTCGGTGCCGTGCACGGCCAGCAGCGCCTTGTTGGCGGTGACCACGTGCTTGCCGGCGGCGATGGCTTCCATCACCAGCGTCTTGGCGATGCCGCAGCCGCCAATCAGCTCGACGACGATCTCGATCTCGGGGTTGGCGATGACTTCGCGCGCATCGCCCACCACCTGCACGCCGGGGCCGACCAGGCCACGCGCGCGCTCGGTGTCGAGGTCGGCCACCATGCTGATCTCGATGCCGCGGCCGGCGCGGCGCTTGATTTCTTCCTGGTTGCGGCGCAGCACGTCGAAGGTGCCGCTGCCCACCGTGCCAATGCCCAACAGGCCGACCTGGATTGCTTTCATGTTCATCAATGATTCTGGTTCGAAAATGGCTCTGGCGCCTGTCCGTCAGGCGCGGGCAGCTTCTTTCTTGGAGGCAATGGGCACCACCGACGCAACTCGGGCATGGCGCTGGCGGTACTGCTCGAGAAACCTGGCGAGCCGGCCGATGGCCTCGCGCAGCTGGTCCTCGTGCGGCAGGAAGACGATGCGAAAGTGCTGCTGGTCGGGGTAGTTGAAGCCCGAGCCCTGAACCAGCATCACGCGCGTGGCGCGCAGCACTTCCATGAAGAACTGGCGGTCGTCGGCGATCGGGTACATCTTCGGATCAAGGCGCGGAAACATGTACAGCGCCGCCTGCGGCTTGACGCAGCTGACGCCCGGAATGGCGGTGAGCAGCTCGTGCGCCAGGTCGCGCTGGCGGCGCAGGCGGCCACCCTCCTTCACCAGGTCCTGGATGCTCTGGTAGCCGCCCAGCGCGGTCTGGATCGCGTACTGCCCCGGCACATTGCTGCCCAGCTTGATGTTGGCCAGCATGTCGATGCCTTCGATGTAGTCGCGGGCGGCGTGCTTGTCGCCCGAGATCACCATCCAGCCGGCGCGAAAGCCGCAGGAGCGGTAGGCCTTGGACAGCGAGTTGAAGGTCAGCGTCAGCACGTCGGTGGACAGGCTGGCCACCGCGGTGTGGCGCACGCCGTCGTACAGCACCTTGTCGTACACCTCGTCCGCCATGATGACCAGGTTGTGCTCGCGCGCGATCTCGATGATGCCCAGCAGCAGCTCGTCGGAATACAGCGCGCCGGTCGGGTTGTTGGGGTTGATGACGACGATCGCCTTCGTCCGCGGCGTGACCTTGGCGCGGATGTCCTGCAGATTGGGCATCCAGCCGTTGTCCTCATCGCACAGGTAGTGCACCGGCTTGCCGCCCGACAGGCTGGCCACGGCCGTCCACAGCGGGTAGTCGGGCGCGGGCACCAGCATCTCGTCGCCCTCGGACAGCAGCGCATTGGCGGCCATGCCGATCAGGTCGCTGGCGCCGTTGCCGAGGTAGATGTCGTCGATGGTGACGCCCTCGATGCCCTGCTCCTGCGTGTAGTGCATCACCGCCTTGCGCGCCGAGAAAATGCCCTTGCTGTCCGAATAGCCGGCCGAATCGGGCAGGTTGCGGATCATGTCCTGCACGATCTCCTCGGGCGGCTCGAAACCGAACGGCGCCAGGTTGCCGATGTTCAGCTTGATGATCTGCTGGCCCTCGTCCTCCATCTGCCGCGCGGCGTCCACGATCGGGCCACGCACGTCGTACAGCACGTTGGCCAGCTTGGTGGATTTGTGGATGGGTTTCATGACAAGGCCTTCCAGACAACGCTTCAAGAGGGAAAACATAGAATTGGAACACATCTGCCCGCATCGTCCCGCTTCTTCCGCGCTTTCGCATGAAATTCCAGCCCGACCAGTTCGCCACCGCCATCACCGGCTACGGCCCCGGCTGGATCGCCGTGGCCGGCGAGCGCATCGAGCACAGCCTGATTCTGAACAGCGCGGGCGAGCGGGCCGCCTGGGCATGCGCCCGGTTCGACGAGTTGAGCGACGCGCACTTCGCCCCGCTGGCCGCCCAGGCGCCCGAGCTGGTGGTGTTCGGCAGCGGCCACGCCACGCGCTTCCCGAGGCCGGCGTGGATCCGCGCGCTGGTCGAGGCCGGCATCGGCGTGGAGGCCATGGACACCGGCGCCGCCTGTCGCACCTACAACATCCTGGCGAGCGAAGGCCGGCGCGTGATTGCCGCGCTGCTGGTCGAGTCGGGCGAGAAAACCCCGGATGGGTTAAAATAGCCGGCTGGCAACTGTTGCCCAGAGCTTACCTTCTCCAACAACAGCGGCGAACGGTCAGGCTGAGGCGGCAGGTTATTGCTCACGTCCTCTCACCAAAACCGTCCGGAGATAGAAGTTCATATGGCGATCGTTGTCAACAAACCCCTCCCCGAATTCGAAGCGATTGCAACCGGCGACGTCAAAGTTACCAACACCTCCCACCTCGGACAAGCCCTTGTCTTGTACTTTTATCCTAAAGACAACACCCCTGGCTGCACCACCGAGGCCATGCAGTTCCGCGACAAGTACAAGGACTTCGTGAAAGCGGGCGCCGAGGTGTTTGGCGTCAGCCGCGACAACATGACGTCGCACGACAATTTCAAGGCCAAGCTCGAGCTGCCCTTCGAACTGGTCGCCGACACCGAAGAAAAGCTCTGCCACATGTTCGGCGTGGTCAAGAACAAGATCATGTACGGCAAGAAGGTCAAGGGCATCGAACGCAGCACCTTCCTGATCAATGCCGAGGGCATTCTGGTGCAGGAATGGCGCGGCCTGAAAGTGCCGGGCCACGTCGAAGAAGTGCTGAAAGCCGTGAAGGTGCTGAAAAAAGCCGCCTGATGCGCTGACGGTGCAGCACCCGGCGCGGTGTACACCGCTGCCGCCATGCATAATGGGCCGCAATGTTGTTGCAGCCGTCCCGATCGACTTTTTTCGTGAAAGCCGCCTTGGCTGACAAGGCGGCTTTTTCTTTGCCCTGCCCGGCCCGCTGTCCTGACGCGCGCCCGAGCGTCTTCCGCTGAACCCTGACCCCCGCATGCCCCTGCCTCCTCCCCCGACCAAGCGCGGCGCCAAGCTGTCGCCCGATGTGATCGATCTGTCTGCGCGCCGTGCCAAGGCGCGGCCCGCGGCGGCGCCAGGCGCCGAGCGCGGCCGCTCGACCCAGTCGCCGGCCTTGCT
>JAEXBL010000474.1 GCA_023394015.1 Pseudomonadota bacterium
CGCTGCGACGGTGACAGGTGCGTGACATCGCGCCCCTCGATCGTGACGCTGCCGGTGCTGGCCGTCTCCAGCCCGGCGATGATGCGCAGCGTGGTCGACTTGCCGCAGCCCGAGGGACCCAGGAGCACGCAGAAACTGCCGGCCGGGATGTCCAGGCTCACCCCTTGAAGGGCGGTGCTTGCTCCCCAGTGCTTGGTGATGTTGTCGAGCGCGATGGATGCCACGCCGCGAATGTATAAAGGGCCCGTGACAATGGCGTGACCCGCGGATGACGGTCATGTGTGTGGTCGAGCCGCCCGTCGAGGCCCGCTGGCCTGCAGGGGCGCGGGTGCGAGAATTCGCCGCATGACCGCCCAGCAAACCCTCACCATCACCCGCCCCGACGACTGGCATCTGCACGTGCGCGACGGCGCTGCGCTGGCCGCCGTGGTGCCGCACACCGCGGCGCAGTTCGGGCGCGCCATCATCATGCCCAACCTGCGCCCGCCGGTCACCACCACGGCGCAGGCGCTGGACTACAAGGCGCGCATCGCGCAGGCCGTGCCCGCGGGCGTGGCCTTCGAGCCGCTGATAACGCTGTACCTGACCGATGCCACGCCGCCCGACGAGATCGCCCGCGCGCATGAGGCCGGCATCGTCGCCCTCAAGCTCTACCCGGCTGGCGCCACCACCAACAGCGACGCCGGCGTCACCGACATCCGCAAGACCTACAAGACGCTGGAGGCCATGCAGCGCGCCGGCCTCAAGCTGCTGGTACACGGCGAGGTGACCGATGCCGACATCGACCTGTTCGACCGCGAGGCCGTGTTCATCGACCGCGTGCTGCAGCCGCTGCGCCGCGACTTCCCCGAACTGAAGATCGTCTTCGAGCACATCACGACCCAGGAAGCCGCGCAGTACGTGCAGGCCGCCGACGCGCACACCGCCGCCACCATCACCGCGCACCACCTGCTCTACAACCGCAACGCCATCTTCCTGGGCGGCATCCGCCCGCACTACTACTGCCTGCCCGTGCTCAAGCGCGAGGTGCACCGCCAGGCGCTGGTGCAGGCGGCCACCAGCGGCAGTCCGAAGTTCTTCCTCGGCACCGACTCGGCGCCGCACCCCGCGCACCTGAAGGAACACGCCAGCGGCTGCGCCGGCTGCTACACGGCGCTGAGTGCGCTGGAGCTGTACGCCGAAGCCTTCGAGGCCGCCGGCGCGCTGGACAGGCTGGAAGGCTTTGCGTCGTTCTTCGGGGCCGATTTCTACGGCTTGCCTCGGAACAGCGAGCGCGTCACGCTGCGGAAAGACGAGTGGACGCTGCCCGAGGAGGTGCCGTTCGGGGAGGCGGTGGTGAAGCCCTTGCGGGGCGGGGAAGCCGTGAGCTGGAAGCTCGGGTGACCTTGTAGGCTGGGTAGAGCGCAGCGAAACCCAGCAAGGCGTCTACTCGCCAAATTCGCCGCTGATGACTGCAGCGCCTGCTCCCCAGTCGGCCGGGATGCGGCCTTGGCGCACGAAGCGATGCAACGACGAATACGGCCAGTCGGTCGGTCGGGTCACCAGCCCGTGCTTGACCGGGTTGTAGTGGATGTAATCGACGTGCCGCCCCCAATCTTGTTCATCCCGAATCTGGTGTTCCCAGTAGCGCCGCTGCCAGATGCCGCGCTCGCCCTTGGTTGCCCGGCTGGGCGAGATTTGCTCGCCTGGTGGCAGTTGCCTTGAGAACCGCGCCTTGATCAAACGCCAGCGCAGCGAAAAATCCGCGTCGTGCTCGGGCATGCGCCATAGTGCATGAAGGTGATCCGGGAGAACCACGATGGCCTCGATCGTGAAAGGATGGCGATCACGTACCGCTGCGAAGGCTTGGCGCAGCGCATCGATATGGCGTATGAGCAGATCGTTGCCGCGCCGCTGGGCCAAAGTCAGCGTAAAAAAGTAGCTGGCACCACCCAGCTGCGGTGCGCGAATGTAGCGTCGCATGGGTGCATTGTGGGTGCGCTCGCTGGGTTACGCTTCGCTAACCCAGCCTACGAATCTCGGCCATGAACGAATCTCCCCAACCCCGCATCGCCCTCCTCATCGACGCCGACAACGCGCCGGCGGAGCTGATCGACGAGATCCTGACCGAACTGTCGACGCTGGGGGTGATCAACATCCGCCGCGCCTATGGCAACTGGACCAAGTCGGCGCTGGGCGGCTGGCAGTCGCGGCTGCTGGACTTCGCCATCCGGCCGATGCAGCAGTTCGACTATTCCAAGCGCAAGAACGCCAGCGACATGGCGATGACGGTGGACGCGATGGAGTTGCTCTACACCGAGCGGCCGGATGCGTTCGGCATCGTCTCGTCCGACGCCGACTTCACGCCGCTGGTGATGCACCTGCGCGCCAAGGGCGCCGACGTGTACGGCTTTGGCGCGGCGCAGACGCCGCTGCCCTTCGTCAACGCCTGCTCGCGCTTTCTGTACCTGGAGGCGCTGGCGGAGGCGCACGCGGGCGACGAGGCGGAGGCGCCCGCCGCCGCACCGGCGCCCGCCGATGCGGCCGCGCAGCGCCCGGCCCAGCGCATGCGCGTGCCGACTTCCAAGCTGCGCCAGGACACGGCGCTGATGAACCTGTTGCGCGATGCCGTGCACGCGGTGGCCGACGAAGCCGGCTGGGCCAGGGTGGGCGCGGTGGGCACGCAGATCAGCAACAAGGCCTCGTTCGACCCGCGCAACTACGGCTACGCCACGCTGAGCAAGCTGCTGGTGGCGATCGACGCCTTTGAGTTCCGCGACGAGGGCACCTCGCGCGTGTCGGTGCGCGACAAGCGCCACGCGCGCTGACCGGCTGCGCGCCGGTTGCGCGGCCAGGCACGTCGGTCAGCCGCCCAGGTAGGCCTCGCGCACCTTCGGGTTGGCCAGCAGCTCATCGCCGCTGCCCTGCATGACGATGCGGCCGTTGTCCAGCACGTAGCCGCGGTCGGCCAGCTTCAGCGCCTGGTTGGCGTTCTGCTCGACCAGGAAGATGGTCACGCCTTCGCTGCGCAGCTGCTCGATGGTCTCGAAGATGCGCGCGATGATGATCGGCGCCAGCCCGAGCGAGGGCTCGTCCAACAGCAGCAGGCGCGGGCGGCTCATCAGCGCGCGGCCGATGGCCAGCATCTGCTGCTCGCCGCCCGACATGGTGCCGGCGCGCTGGGCAAAACGCTCCTTCAGGCGCGGGAACAGTTCCAGCACGTGGTCCATCTGCGCCGCGAGCGCGTCGCGCTCGGCGAAGAAGGCGCCCATGACCAGGTTCTCCTCCACCGTCAGGCGGGCGAACACGCGCCGGCCCTCGGGGGCCACGGCGATGCCCTTGCGCATGATGTGCGGCGTGGGCAGGCCGACCAGCTCCTCGCCCTCGAAGCGTATCGAGCCGCTGGCGGCGCGCGGGTCGCCGCACAGCGTCATCAGCAGGGTCGACTTGCCGGCGCCGTTGGCGCCGATCAGGGTGACGATCTCGCCGCGCTGCACCTCAAGGCTGACGCCGTGGAGAGCCTGGATCTTGCCGTAGAAGGTGCTGACGCCGTCGATGCCGAGCATCGGCGCGGTGCTGGCGGCGGCGGTGGGTGCGTTCATGCTCATGCTTCACCCAGATAGGCCTTGATCACGGCCGGGTTCTCGCGCACCGCGGCCGGGGTGCCGTCGGCCAGCGGCTTGCCCTGGTTGATGACGTAGATGTGGTCCGACACGCTCATCACCAGCCGCATGTCGTGCTCGATCAGCAGCACGGTGATGCTGTGCTCCTGCCGCAGCTGGCCCAGCAGCGCCTCCAGCTCTTCGGTTTCGCGCGGGTTCAGGCCGGCGGCGGGCTCGTCCAGCATCAGCAGGGTGGGGCGGGTCATCATGCAGCGGGCGATCTCCAGCCGCCGCTGCTGGCCGTAGGCCAGGGTGCCGGCGACGCGGTTGGCCACCTCGGTCAGGCGCACGCGGGCCAGCCACTCGGCGGCGAAGTCGAGCGCGGCCTGCTCGCTGCGGCGAAAGCCGCCGGTCTTGAGCAGCCCGGCCATCAGGCTGGTGTTGATGTGCCGGTGCTGCGCCACCAGCAGGTTCTCGACCACCGTCATGTCGCGGAACAGGCGCACGTTCTGGAAGGTGCGCACCACGCCGCGGCGGGCGATCTGGTGGCCGGCCAGGCCCTGGATCGGCTCGCCGCGCAGCAGGATCTGCCCGCCCGAGGGGCGGTAGAAGCCCGTCAGGCAGTTGAACACCGTGGTCTTGCCGGCGCCGTTGGGGCCGATGATGGACACCACCTGTTTCTCCGGCACCGTGAGCGACACGCCATCGACGGCCAGCAGGCCGCCAAAGCGCATTTCCAGCTTGCGCACGTCGAGCAGCGGCGTGCTCATGGCGAACCCTCCGCGCTGGCGCGCTGCGGGATGGGCACTTGGGAGCGGCCCGGCGTGCTCATGATGTCTTCAGC
>JAEXBL010000485.1 GCA_023394015.1 Pseudomonadota bacterium
GCGCGGGCGAGGGCGGCACGCCCAACGGCGACCGGCCCTTCGTGCGCGGCTACGAGGCCAGCACTGACATCTTCATCGACGGCGTGCGCGACTATGCCCGCGGCTCGCACGAGACCTTCAACCTGGAATCGGTGGAAGTCGTCAAGGGCCCCAGCTCGGCCTACACCGGGCGCGGCGGTACCGGCGGCAGCATCAACCTGGTCACCAAGAAGCCCCGGCTGGCGCGCTTTGCCGACGTGTCGGCGGGCTTTGGCAATGCCGGGCAGTGGCGCACCACGCTGGATGGCAACTTCAGCTTCAGCGACACCGGCGCCGCACGCCTGAACCTGATGAAGATGGGCGGCGAGGTGCCCGGCCGCGGCGGCGTCGGCATTGACCGCTGGGGCGTGGCGCCATCCGTGGCCTTCGGCCTGGGCACGCCCACGCGCCTGACGCTGCAGTACGCGATGGTGCACAACAAGGACACGCCCGACCAGGGCATCCCGTTCGTGAACCGCGCCCGGCCCGGGCGCGTGACGCCGCCCGACGTCGATCGTCACAACTTCTATGGCCGGCTGAACACCGACTTTCGCAGGAACGAGCTGGAAACCGGCTCGATCCTGTTCGAGCACGACTTCAGCAACGCCGTCAAGCTGCGCAACAGCACGCGCTACGCCGGCAGCCTGAACCACTACCTGCTCACGCGCCCGAGCTTCGACAACTGCCAGGCCGGCGATATCGGCGCTTGCGCCACCGAGGGGCCCGATGCCCAGTTCACGCGCGGCCACCGCGCCTGGTGGCGATCCAGCCGCTCGCTGATCAACCAGACCGACGTGCATGGCAGCTTCAACACCGGCGCGCTCAAGCACAGCTACAGCGCGGGGCTGGAGTTCGGCCGCGAGAAGATCTACTCCCGCACCGTGAGCGGCGCGCCGGCCAACGAGACCGATTCGCTCCACCACCCCGACCCGCCCCGGCACTACGACTACCGGCTGCAGTACGGCCCGTACACCCCCGCCGGCGAAATCAGGACGCATTCGCTCTACCTGTTCGACACCATCGAGATCAACCCGCAGTGGCAGGTGAATGCCGGGCTGCGCCGCGACAGCTTCAAGGTCAGCAACTACAAGGACAGCCGCGCCGACAGCTTCTGGAACTACCAGCTGGGCGTGGTCTACAAGCCGGTGAGCCACGGCAGCATCTACCTGTCGTTCGGCACCTCGTCCAACCCGGCGGGCGAGAACCTGGGCCAGGGCGGCGGTGCCGATGGCGTGGCCGGCGGCGCGCAGATTCGCAATGTCAAGCCCGAGCGCAGCCGCAGCTGGGAGCTGGGCACCAAGTGGGACGTGCTGGACCACCGCCTGACGCTGACGGCCGCCTTGTTCGAGACCACCAAGACCGACGCCCGCACCACCGACCCGCTGACGGGCGAAGTCAGCCTGTCCGGCAAGAACCGCGTGCGCGGGCTGGAGCTGGGGGCCATGGGCGCCATCACGCCGAAGTGGGACATCTGGGCCGCCTACACCTACCTTGATCCCAAGATCCTCTCCTACCGCAGCGGCAGCGCGGTGTTCGACGGCAACCGGACCAAGTTCATCGCCAAGCAAAGCGCCAGCCTGTGGACCAGCTACAAGCTGCTGCCCGAGCTGACCCTGGGCGGCGGCGCCACCTACACCGGCATGCGCTACGCCAACGACGCCAACACCTTGCAGCTGCCCAGCGGGGTGCGCTACGACGCCATGCTGCGCTACGCCTTCAGCCGCAAGCTGAGTCTGCAGTTCAACGTCAACAACATCACCGACAAGCCCTTGTACGACGCCTCCCACGTCGGCCTGTTCGCCGCCGTGGCGCCGGGGCGCTCGTACTTTCTGAAGCTGGATTACCGCTTCGACTGAAGCGCGGCCGGCCTGCCCGGCAGGCGGGCGCCATCGAAGGAGGTTTTACCCATGATGCAAGTCATTCCCGACGTGCTGGACGCGGCGGCGCTGGCCGCCGTGCGCGAGCGCCTGGCCAGGGCGCAGTGGCACGACGGGCGCGAGACGGCGGGCTACGTCGCGGTGCGGCAGAAAAGCAATGAGCAGCTGCGCGTGCAGGACGAGCACGCCATCGCCGCCGGGCAGATCATTCTGCAGGCGCTGTCGGCCCATGCGCGCTTCATCTCGTTCGCGCTGCCGGCCAAGATCCTCTCGCCCATGTTCAACCGCTACCGCGACGCGGGCGAGTACGGCTTTCACATCGACAACGCCATCCGCATCGACCCCGTCACCAGCCAGCGCATCCGCACCGACGTGTCGACCACGGTGTTGCTGATTGACCCCGACAGCTACGACGGCGGCGAGCTGATCGTCAACGACACCTACGGCGTCGAGCGCGTCAAGCTGCCCGCCGGGCACGCGGTGGTCTACCCCGGCACCAGCCTGCACCGCGTCAGCCCGGTCACGCGCGGCGAGCGGCTGGCGTCCTTTTTCTGGACCCAGAGCATGGTCGGCGACGACACCCGCCGCGGCATGCTGTACGAGTTGGACGGCGCCATCCAGTCGCTGGCCGGGCGCGCCGGCAACGACGCCGAAGTCACCCGCCTGACCGGCGTCTACCACAACCTGATCCGGCAATGGGCGCAGGTGTGATGGCGGCCGGCAGCGCGGACGAGCACCTGGCCGCAGCGCTGGCGCGCATCGCCTGCGTGCGCGACTACGAGGCGGCGGCGCGCGAGCGCCTGCCGCCCGCGCTCTGGGCCTACCTCCAGTCCGGCGGCGCGGACGGCCTCAGCAGCCGCTGGAACCAGCAGGCGTTCGAGCGCATCGCCCTGCTGCCGCGTGTGCTGCGCGACACCCGGGACGGGGACACCGGCGTCGAGCTGTTCGGCGTGCGCCATCCGCACCCGGTGTTCGTGGCGCCGACGGCCGCCCACGGCCTGCTGCACGCCGACGCCGAGCACGCCAGCGCCACAGCGGCGGCGGCCATGCGTGCGCTGTTCGTGCTCAGCACCCAGTCCAGCGTGGCCCTGGAGGACATCGGCCGCCGCGCGCAGGGGCCGCAGTGGTTCCAGCTGTACTGGCAGCCTGAGCGCGCCGCCACGCTGGACCTGGCGCGGCGGGCCGAGCGGGCCGGTTTTCAGGCCTTGGTGCTGACGGTGGACGCGCCGATCCAGGGCCTGCGCAACGAGGAGCAGCGCCAGGGCTGGCAGTGGCCGGCCGAGGCGTTGCCGGTCAATCTGCGGCCCTATGGCGCGCCGCCCGCCGAGGCCCGCCTGCCGCCGGGCGCGCCGGTGTTCCAGCACCCGGCCGTGGCCAGCGCGCCGGACTGGGACGCGGTGGCCTGGCTGATCGCGCAGACGCGGCTGCCGGTGCTGCTCAAGGGCATTCTGAACC
>JAEXBL010000021.1 GCA_023394015.1 Pseudomonadota bacterium
GGTCAGCACCGACGTGCTGCGCCTGGTGTTCGACACCGAGGGCGGCTCGGTCATCAAGAGCGAGTTCCTGCACCACGAGGAGGCAGGCCAGCCGGTGGTGCTGTTCGACAGCAGCGCCCACCGCGTCTACCAGGCACAGTCGGGCCTGATCGGCGGGCCGTTCCCGACGCACAAGACGCCGATGGCCTTCAGCGGCGAGCGCGCGCTGGCCGACGGCGCCAACGAGCTGGTGCTGCGCTTCGAGTCGCCCGAGGTGGGCGGCGTGCGGCTGAACAAGATCTACACGCTCAAGCGCGGCAACTACCTGATCGACGTACGCCACGAGGTGGTCAACGCCAGCGGCCAGATGGTCAACCCGCAGCTGTACGTGCAGCTGGTGCGCGACGGCAACAAGGCGCCGGGCGGCACGGCGTTTTATTCCACCTTCACCGGCCCGGCCTTCTACACCGACGCCAAGAAGTTCCAGAAGGTCGACTTCTCCGACATCGAGAAAGGCAAGGCCGACTTCGTCACCTCCTCGCCCGATGGCTGGGTGGCCATGGTGCAGCACTACTTTGCCAGCGCCTGGCTGTGGCCGCAGAACGTGCAGCACGAGAACTTCGCCCGCAAGGTCGACAGCAACCTGTACGCCGCCGGCATGATCGCGCCGCTGGGCGCGGTGCAGCCCGGCAGCACGCGCACCGCCGACACGCAGCTGTTCGTCGGCCCGCAGGAAGAAAAGGTGCTGGAGAGCATCGCCCCCGGCCTGGAGCTGGTGAAGGACTACGGCTTCTTCACCATCCTGTCCAAGCCGCTGTACTGGCTGCTCGACAAGCTGCACGGCTTCATCGGCAACTGGGGCTGGTCCATCGTGGCCCTGGTGGTGCTGCTGAAGATTTTGTTCTACCCGCTGAACGCCAAGGCCTACGCCAGCATGGCCAAGATGAAGGCCATCAATCCCAAGATCAGCGACATGCGCGAGCGCTACAAGGACAAGCCGCAGCAGATGCAGATGGAGATGATGCGCATCTACCGCGAGGAGAAGGTCAACCCCATGGGCGGCTGCCTGCCGATCCTGATCCAGATCCCGGTGTTCATCGCGCTGTACTGGGTGCTGCTGTCCAGCGTGGAGATGCGCGGCGCGCCCTGGGTGCTGTGGATCCAGGACCTGTCGGCCAAGGACCCGTACTTCATCCTGCCCATCGTGATGACGCTGACCACGCTGCTGCAGACGGCCCTGAACCCGCTGCCGCCGGACCCGATGCAGGCCAAGCTGATGTGGATCATGCCGCTGATGTTCAGCGTGATGTTCTTCTTCTTCCCCGCGGGCCTGGTGCTGTACTGGATCACCAACAACATCCTGACCATCGCGCAGCAGTGGCTGATCAACACCCGCATGGGGGTGCCGCCGAAGTTCAACTTGCCGAAGTTTTGACGACCACCCCTGAGGCGCTGGCGCGCCTTCCCCTCAAGGGGACGCACCCGGCGGGCGGGCCAAGCCCTTCCGCGGGTGCCCGCGAACAAGAAAGCCCCCCGTTGGCGGGCGTTCTTCCTTTTGACAGCGGTCTGTGCTTTGTTGATCAGGGCTTCATAGAAGCCGGCCTGGAACCTGGCCACGTCGCGCGTCGGAAGCTCCGTTTTCAATAGCGTTGCCAATGCCCCCGCGGCTGGAAGGGCGTGCGGCGGCGCGGTGGGCGAACTTGGGTAGCATGGGCGTTTTGCAACCCTGTTGAAAAGGAACACCCCGATGGCAAAAGCCTTGTTTGTTCGCAGCGCGCTGGCGCTGGCGGTGTTGGCGGCAGCCGGTGTGTCGCAGGCGGCGACGCTGCGCATTGCCGGTGCCAACGACATCCTCACCTTCGATCCGCACGGCCAGAACCACCAGACCACGCTGGCTTACCAGCAAATGGTCTACGAAAGTCTGGTGCGCTACAACGAGCAGTACGAGGTCGAGCCCTCGCTGGCCACCAAGTGGACCAACCTGTCGCCCACGCAGATCCGCTTCGAGCTGCGCCAGGGCGTCAAGTTCCACGACGGCGCGTCCTTCACCGCCGACGACGTGGTGTTCTCGCTCACCCGCGCCATGACCCCGCCGTCCAACATGACGGCCTACGTGCAAAGCATCCAGGAGGTGAAGAAGGTCGACGACCACACCGTGGACGTGATCCTGAAAGGGCCCAGCCCGGTGATCCTGCGCGAGCTGACCGACGCGCGCATCATGAACAAGGCCTGGGCCGAGAAGAACAACGCCGCCAAGGCGCAGGACTACAAGGCCAAGGAAGAGAACTTCGCCTCGCGCAACGCCAACGGCACCGGCCCCTTCATCCTCGAGGCCTGGCAGCCCGACACCAAGACCACGCTGAAGAAGAACCCCGCCTGGTGGGACCAGCCCAAGGGCAACATCGAGCAGATCGTGTTCACGCCCATCAAGGCCGCGGCCACGCGCTCGGCGGCGCTCATCTCGGGCCAGGTCGACATCGTGGTCGATCCGCCGGTACAGGATTTGCAGCGCATCAAGCGCGACCCCAACATCAAGGTCATCGAGGGCGCCGAGAACCGCACCATCTTCCTCGGCTTCGACCAGCACCGCGACGAGCTGGTCGGCTCCAACGTCAAGGGCAAGAACCCGCTGAAGGACAAGCGCGTGCGCCAGGCGCTGTACCAGGCGGTGGACATGGCCGCCATTGAGCGCAACGTGATGCGCGGGCTGGGCAAGCCCACCGGCACCATGATCGCGCCCATGGTCAACGGCTGGACCAAGGAGCTGGGCGCGCGCGCGGCCAAGTACGACGTCGACGCCGCCAAGAAGCTGCTGGCCGACGCCGGCTACCCGCAGGGCTTCGAGCTGACGCTGGACTGCCCCAACGACCGCTACCTGAACGACGAGGCCATCTGCCAGGCCGTTACCGCCATGTGGTCGCGCATCGGCGTCAAGACCAAGCTGCAGACCAACCCCATGGCCATCCACTCGGCCAAGATCCAGAAGTGGGACGTCAGTGCCTACATGCTGGGCTGGGGCGTGGCCACCTTCGATGCGCTGTACTCCATCGACTCGCTGATCAGCACCGTTGATCCCAAGGGTGGCGCCGCCGGCAACTTCAACTCCGGCCGCATGAGCAGCCCCCAGATCGACGCGCTGGTGCAGCAGATCAAGACCGAGATGGACGCGGGCAAGCGCAACGCCATGATCCACGAGGTGCTGCAGACCGTGAAGGACGACTACAACTACCTGCCCCTGCACGACCAGATTCGCCCCTGGGCCATGCGCAAGGGCGTGACCACGGTGCACCGGGCCGACGATCGGCCGATGGCGATCTGGACAACGATCAAGTGACATCCCCCTGAGCGCCTGACGGCGCTTCCCCCTTCTCTCGCTGCGCTGCGCTTCGCGGGAAGGGGGACAACGCCAGTGCGCGGCGCAGGTCCGCGCACGGCGTTCGCGCGGGTGGCGGGCTTCGCGGCCTTTTGAGAACCGACGTCTTGGGACGTCGGTTTTTTTGACGGGGCTGCACTTCCTCGCCACGTCATTCCGGCGCAAGCCGGAATCCATGAAGCGCCTGCTCAGGCGCCGCGCTCATCGACCACCACGCGCCCGCCCTGCATCACCAGCGGGATGCGCTCGCCCTGGCCCGTCAGGCAGGCCAGTTCCTGCAGCGGGTTGCCATCGACCAGCAGCAGGTCGGCGCGCGCGCCGGGCGCGATCTCGCCGATCTGGCCCGCCTGGTTCAGCAGCTCGGCGCCGATCAGGGTGGCGCTTTGCAGCACCTCCAGGTTCGACTGCACCTGCGCGCGGATCAAAAACTCCTCGCTTTGCAGCTCGTGCGAGGCGCCCAGCAGGTCGCTGCCGAAGGCCATCTTCACGCCCGCGGCCTTGAAGATGGCGAGCGATTGCAGGCCCGCCGCGCGCACCTGCTCGATCTTGGCGGCGCTTTCGCTGCCCAGGCCCAGCCGCAGGCCGTCGCGCGCCAGCGCCTCGTAGGTGATCAGCGTGGGCACGGCGAACGCGCCGCGCTCGGCCATCAGCGCCGCCGTGGGCGCGTCGATCAGGTTGCCGTGCTCGATGCTGCGCACGCCGCATTCCACCGCGCGGCGGATCGCCTCGGGCGTGTAGGCGTGCGCCAGCACGATGGTGTGGCGCGCGGCGGCCTCGTCGACGATGGCGCGCGTTTCCTCCAGCGAGTAGCCGAGCGCGTTCACCGGGTCGGTGGGCGAGGCCACGCCGCCCGATGACATGATCTTGATCTGGTCCGCCCCCATCTGCAGCAGTGCGCGCACCGCGCCGCGCACGGCGTCCACGCCATCGACCACGCGCGTGCTGGCCAGCCGCTGGCAAGCACAGCCGATGGGCTGCAGCCGGTCGCTGCGCGGGCGAAAGTCGCCATGTCCGCCGGTGGGGCTGAGCGCCGGGCCGCAGACCACCAGGCGCGGGCCGACCACGGTACCTTGAATGCCGTCTTCCACCGCCTGCTTCAGCGCCCAGTCGGCCCCGCCCGCATCGCGCACGGTGGTGAAGCCGCGCCGCAGCATGCCGCGCAGGATCGGCAGCGCACGGTAGGCCAGGGTGGTGTTCGGCGTCTGCGCCAGCAGGCCCAGGTTGGTGGCCGAGAAGGTGACGTGCACGTGGCAGTCGATCAGCCCCGGCATCAGCGTGCGGCCGCCGCCGTCGATCACGCGCGCGCTGGCGGCGCTGAGCGGGCGGTCGGACAGCTCGCGGATGGCGCCGTTCTCGACCAGCACCTGGTGGTCCTCCAGCAGCCGGCCGGTGCGCACGTCGAGCACGTGGACGTTCTTGAACAGGGTCAGGCTCATGGCGGCACGGCGATGCTGTGAGGTCGCGGACAATCATGCCATGCTGAGTCCCAACGCCGACCCCATCGTCGCCATCGCCACCGCGCCCGGCCGCGGCGCCGTGGGCATCGTGCGCGTGTCGGGGCGCGACGTGGCGCCGCTGGCGCGCGCCATCACCGGGCGCGATCTGGCCCCGCGCGTCGCGACCTACGGCCCCTTCAGCGAGGCCGACGGCAGCCCGATCGACCACGGCCTGGCGATCCACTTTCCGGCGCCGCACTCCTACACCGGCGAGGACGTGCTGGAGCTGCAGGCCCACGGCGGCCCGGTGGTGCTGCAACTGCTGCTGCAGCGCTGCCTGCAGGCGGCGGCCGAGCGCGATCCGGCCACCGGCGCCGAGCGCCTGCCGCGCCTGCGCCTGGCGCGGCCGGGCGAGTTCACCGAGCGCGCGTTTCTGAACGGCAAGCTCGACCTGCCCCAGGCCGAAAGCGTGATGGACCTGATCGACGCCAGCACCGAGAGCGCCGCGCGCTCGGCCAGCCGCTCGCTGGCCGGTGCCTTCTCGCGCGAGATCCATGCGCTGGTCGATGGTCTGATCCAGCTGCGCATGCTGATCGAGGCGACACTGGACTTCCCCGAGGAAGAAATCGACGTCTTGCGCAGCCAGGACGTGTGCGGACAGCTATCAACATTGCAGCAATCGCTGGCTGCCGTGCAGGCCCGCGCGCGCCAGGGCGCGCTGCTGCGCGAGGGCATCCAGGTGGTCATCGCCGGCCAGCCCAACGCCGGCAAGAGCAGCCTGCTCAACGCCCTGGCCGGCGCCGAGCTGGCCATCGTCACGCCGATTGCCGGCACCACGCGCGACGTGGTGCAGCAAACCATCCAGATCGAGGGCGTGCCGCTGCACGTGCTCGACACCGCCGGCCTGCGCGACAGCCACGACGAGGTCGAGCGCATCGGCATCGCCCGCGCCTGGGCGCACATCGAGCGCGCCGACGCCGTGCTGCTGCTGCACGATTTGACGCGCAAGGATGCGCCCGACTACGCCGCCGAGGACGCGGCGATTGCCGCCACCATGGCCGAGAAGCTGCCGCCCGGCGTGCCGGTGATCCACCTGTGGAACAAGCACGACGCCGCGCCCGATGCCGCCGTGCCGGCGGGCGGCATCGCCCTGTCGGCGCGCACCGGCGAGGGGCTGGATGCGCTGCGCCGCCGCCTGCTCGACGTGGTCGGCTGGCAGGCCGGCGCGGGCGACGGCGTGTTCATCGCCCGCGAGCGCCACCTGCAGGCGCTGGCCCGCGC
>JAEXBL010000044.1 GCA_023394015.1 Pseudomonadota bacterium
ATGGTGCTCTTGCCCGAGCCCGAATGGCCGACCAGGCCGATCATCTCGCCGGGGGCGATGCTGAGGTTCAGGCCGCGGATCACCGAGCGGTTGCCGTAGCGCAGCGCGGCGTTCCTGATCTCGATGCCGCCTTCGACGTGAGTGAGCGGCACCGGGTCCCTGGGTTCGGGCACGCTGGAGGCGTGGTCGAGGATCTCGAAGATGCGCTTGGTGGCCGAGGCCGCCTTCTGCGTCACCGAGACGATGCGGCTCATGGAATCGAGCCGGCTGTAGAAGCGCCCGATGTAGGCGATGAAGGCGGTGAGCACGCCGACGGTGATCTCGCCGCGGCTGACCAGCCAGATGCCGGCCGCCCACACCACCAGCAGGCCGATCTCGGTCAGCAGCGTGACGGTGGGCGAGAACAGCGACCACAGCTTGTTCAGCTTGTCGTTCACCAGCAGGTTGTGCTGATTGGCCTCCTTGAAGCGCCTGGCCTCGCGCTCTTCCTGCGCAAAGGCCTTGACCACGCGGATGCCCGGAATGGTGTCGGCCAGCACGTTGGTCACCTCGGACCAGACGCGGGCGATCTTGTCGAAGCCGGTGCGCAGGCGGTCGCGCACGATGTGGATCAGCCAGCCGATGATGGGCAGCGGCACCAGGGTGACCAGCGCCAGCGTCGGGTCGATGGAAAACAGAATCACCGCCGTCATGGCGATCATCAGCACGTCGGTGGCGAAGTCGAGCAGGTGCAGCGACAGGAACAGGTTGATGCGGTCGGTCTCCGAGCCGATGCGCGCCATCAGGTCGCCCGTGCGGCGGCCGCCGAAGTACTCAAGTGAAAGCTTGAGCAAGTGTTCGTAAGTAGTTGTGCGCAAATCGGAACCGATGCGCTCGGATACCAGGGCCAGGATGTAGGTCTTGGCCCAGCCCAGCCCCCAGGCCAGCAGCGCCGCGCCCAGCAGGCCCGACAGCAGCAGCGCCACGTAGCCGGTGTCGATCTGCTGGCCGTTCTGGAACGGGATCAGCACCTTGTCCATCAGCGGCATGGTCAGGTAGGGCGGCACCAGGGTGGCGGCGGTGGCGGCCAGCATCAGCAGAAAACCGCTCAGCAGCTGCCACTGGTAGGGCCGGGCAAAGCGCCACAGGCGAAACAGCGTCCACGTCGAGGGCGGGCGGTCGGCCTCGGGGGGGTCGGCGTCCTCGGCCTCTGCCAGTTCGGCGCCGGCGGGCAGGGCCGCGGCATCGCCCGGCGCCGGGCCGCCCTCGCCTTGCAGCGCGGCCATGGCCTGCTCGAACTGCGCCAGCAGGCGCAGCGCCGCCGGGTTGCGGCCCAGGGTGTAGCGCCACACGGCCAGGCGGCCGTCGGCATCGCACAGCGCCAGCGTGCCGACGCCGGCGTGGTCGTGGTGGCGCAGGCTCAGGCCGGGCGCCAGTTCCCAGGCGGTCCAGGCTGTTTCATCCGGAAACCGCGCGAGCAGCCGTTGGTTTGTAATGAGCAATTGACCATGGGCAAACCGCAGCCGGTGGTCGAGGTCAACTTCCAGCGATCCCAGGGCGTTTTCTGTGGGTCGCAGCGGCGCCCCTGACGCCGGCACGGCCCGGTCGGTGCCGATGGAATCAGGGGTGGGACGAGACGACATGGAATTCAGCAAGGAGCGCCGCCACGCCGGGGCGGCAGGGGCTCTCCAGACAACGAATCAGACACGGAAAGCGAGCACAAGGCGATGCGAAGAATAGACCACAACGGGCACGGCCCCTCGAGCGGGGGCGGATTGTATCCCCCGGCGGCCGGCATCGGCGCCGACACGGCGCCCGCCTCGGCGGCCCGGCCCGAGCGCGTGTTCGACGACATCGTGATCCGCCGCATGGCCTACCTGCGCGGCCCCAACATCTGGACCTACCGCGCCGTCATCGAGGCCGTGGTGGACATCGGCGCGCTGGAGGACTACCCCTCCAACACCCTGCCCGGCTTCTACGAGCGCCTGACCGCCTGGCTGCCCGGGCTGATCGAGCACCGCTGCTCGGTCGGCCGCCGCGGCGGCTTTCTGATGCGGCTGCGCGACGGCACCTGGCCCGGCCACATCCTGGAGCACGTGGCGCTGGAGCTGCAGACCCAGGCCGGCATGAAGACCGGCTTTGGCAAGGCGCGCATGACGCACGAGCACGGCGTCTACAAGGTGGTCGTCCGCACCCGCAACGAGGCCGTCGGCAAGCAGGCCATCGAGTCGGCGCGCGACCTGGTGATGGCCGCCATCAACGACCGGCCCTACGACGTGGCCGCCACCATCGCCCGGCTGACCGAGATGGTGGACCGCCAGTGCCTGGGCCCCAGCACCGCCTGCATCGTCGAGGCCGCCAGCGCCCGGGGCATCCCGCACATTCGCCTGAACGAGGGCAACTTGGTGCAGCTCGGCCACGGTGCGGCGCTGCGCCGCATCTGGACCGCCGAGACCGACCGCACCAGCGCCATCGCCGAAGGCATCGCCCGCGACAAGGACCTGACCAAGCAGCTGCTGGCCAGCGCCGGCGTGCCGGTGCCCGAGGGCCGCACGGTGGCATCGGCCGACGAGGCCTGGGAGGCCGCCGAGGACATCGGCCTGCCCGTGGTCGTCAAGCCCTCGGACGCCAACCACGCGCGCGGCGTGTCGCTGAACCTGAAGACGCGCGAGGAAGTCGTGCACGCCTTCGCCGCCGCCGAGGCCGAGGGCTCCGAGGTCATGGTCGAGCGCTTCATCCCCGGCCAGGAGCACCGCCTGCTGGTGGTGGGCGGCCAGGTGGTGGCGGCCACGCGCGGCGAGATCATCCGCGTCGGCGGCGACGGCAAGTCGAGCATCGGCCAGCTGATCGACACCCAGGTCAACACCGACCCGCGCCGCGGCGCGGAGGAACACCTGCCGCTGGAGCCCCTGCGCCACGACGACCCGGTGCTGCGGCTACTGCTGCAGCGCCAGGGGCTGGCCATCGACAGCGTGCTGCCGCGCGGCCAATCCGCGGTGGTGCAGCGCACCGGCAACATGGCCATCGACGTCACCACCCAGGTGCATCCCGACATCGCCGAGCAGATGGCGCTGGCCGCCCGCGTGGTGGGGCTCGACATCGCCGGCATCGACCTGGTGGTGGAAGACATCGCCCAGCCGCTGGCGGCACAGCACGGCGCCATCGTCGAGGTCAACGCCGGCCCCGGCCTGCTGATGCACCTCAAGCCCGCCGTCGGCCGCGCGCAGCCGGTGGGCGACGCCATTGCCGCGCACCTGTTCCCGGGCGACAGCACCGGGCGCATCCCCCTCGTCGGCCTGGTCGGCGACGGCCAGAGCTCGCTGGCGGCCCGGCTGGTTGCCGGCCTGCTGCAACTGAACGGCCAGCAGACCGCCCTGGCCTGCGGCGACGGCGTGTTCCTGGGCGCGCGCCAGTTGGCCAAGGACAGCGCGCTCGGCTACGACGCCGGCGAGCGCCTGCTGATCAACCGCAGCGCGCAGGCCGCCGTGCTGGAGACCTCGCCGCGCCACATCCTGACCGAGGGCCTGCCCTACGACCGCTGCCAGGTCGGCGTGGTGATGGCCATGCCCGGCCCCGAGGGGCTGCAGGACCTCTACATCACCGAGGCCGAGCAAATGCCCAACATCGTGCGCACCCAGGTCGACGTGGTGCTGCCGCAGGGCGCGGCGGTGCTGAACGCCGACGACCCCGAGGTGCTGGCCCTGGCCGACTACTCCGACGGCGAAGTCGTGCTCTACAGCCTCGACGCGGACAACCCCGCCGTGGCCGCGCACCGCGCCCGCAAGGGCCGCGCCGTGCTGGCGCGGGGCGACAGCCTGGTGCTGGCCACCGGCGCCGACGAAGTGCCCCTGCTGGCGCTGAACGCCCCCCGGTTTGCCGAACTGAACACCGCGCGCCTGCCGGCCGATGCCCGCCCGCACGTGCTGGCCGCCGTGGCCGCCGCCTGGGCGCTGGGCGTGCCCAGCGAGCTGATCCGTGCAAATTTGTTGCACTTTTGTGCCGCGCCCGTGGCGCCGGCTGTCCACTGAGCAGCCGCCTCACCCGTTTTCGACGCAGTCATCGATCAGGACATTTCATGGAAGTCACCCGCCTTCGCGCGCTGCGCGGCCCCAACCTGTGGAGCCGCCACACGGCCATCGAAGCCGTCATCACCTGCGAACCCGCCGAGCGCGACCTGCGCCGCACCCCGGGCTTTGAAAAGCGCCTGCGCGCGCTGTTTCCCAAGGTCGGCGCCCTGCACGCCAACAAGCCCAGCACGCCGATCTCCATGGCCCATGCGCTGGAGCTGACCACCCTGGCGCTGCAGGCCCAGGCCGGCTGCCCGGTCACGTTCAGCCGCACCACGCCGACCGAGATCGAGGGCACCTTCCAGGTCGCCGTGCAATACACCGAAGAGGCCGTCGGACGGCTGGCCTTCGAGAAAGCCCAGCAGCTGTGCCGCGCCGCGGCGGACGGCGGCAGCTTCGACCTGGCCGCCGCGCTGGCCGAACTGCGCGCGCTGGACGAGGACGAGCGCCTGGGCCCGTCCACCGGCGCCATCGTCAACGCCGCCCTGCGGCGCGGCATCCCCATCCGGCGCCTGACCCGCGGCAGCCTGGTGCAGCTTGGCTGGGGCAGCCGCCAGCGCCGCATCCAGGCCGCCGAGGTGGATGCCACCAGCGCCGTCGCCGAATCGATCGCGCAGGACAAGGACCTGGCCAAGAAGCTGCTGCACGCGGCCGGCGTGCCGGTGCCGCTGGGCCGCCCGGTGGCCGACCTGGAGGACGGCTGGGCCGCGGCCCAGGAAGTCGGCCTGCCGGTGGTCGTCAAGCCGCAGGACGGCAACCAGGGCAAGGGCGTCACGGTGGGCATTGCCGACCGCGCCCATTTCGAGATCGCCTACACCGCCGCCGCGCGCTACGGCGACGTGATGGTCGAGAAGTTCCTGCCCGGCCACGACTACCGCCTGCTGGTGGTGGGCAACCGGCTGGTGGCCGCCGCCCGGCGCGACCCGCCGCTGGTCATCGGCGACGGCCGGCACACGGTGCGCGAGCTGGTGGCCGAGGTCAACCAGGACCCGCGCCGCGGCGAAGGCCACGGCACCTCGCTCACCAGGATCCGCATCGACGCCATTGCCGACGCGCGCCTGGCCGCGCAAGGGCTGACGGCCGACAGCGTGCCGGCCCCCGGCCAGCGCGTGGTGCTGCGCAACAACGCCAACCTGTCCACCGGCGGCACCGCCACCGACGTCACCGACAGCGTTCACCCTGAAGTCGCCGCGCGCGCCATCGAGGCGGCGCAGACCGTGGGCCTGGACATCTGCGGCGTGGACGTGGTGTGCGAAAGCGTCATCAAGCCGCTGGAAGAGCAGAACGGCGGCATCGTCGAGGTCAACGCCGCGCCCGGCCTGCGCATGCACCTCAGCCCCTCGTACGGCAAGGGCCGCGACGTCGGCCAGGCCGTCATCGACCACATGTACCCCGATGGCGCGGAGGCTGCGCGCCCGGGCCGCATCCCGGTGATCGCCGTCACCGGCACCAACGGCAAGACCACCACCGTGCGGCTGACGGCGCACCTGCTCAAGAGCAGCGGCCTGCGCGTGGGCATGACCAACACCGATGGCGTCTACGTCAACGGCCGCCAGATCGACTCGGGCGACTGCTCGGGCCCGCGCAGCGCACGCAACGTGCTGGCGCACCCCGACGTGGACGCCGCGGTGCTGGAAACCGCGCGCGGCGGCCTGCTGCGCGAGGGCCTGGCCTTCGACCAGTGCGACGTGGCCATCGTCACCAACCTCGGCGCCGGCGACCACCTGGGCCTGAACTACATCACCACGCTGGAAGACCTGAAGGTGCTCAAGCGCGTGATCGTGCTGAACGTGGCGCCCACCGGCACCGCCGTGCTGAACGCCGCGGACCCGGCGGTGGTGGCGATGGCGCCGCACTGCCCCGGCAGCGTGACCTTCTTCGCGCAGGACGGCCACCACCCGGTGATCGCCACCCACATGGCGCAGGGCAAGCGCGTGCTGTTCGTCGACCGCGGCGACATCGTCTGCGTCGAGGGCGCGTTCATGAAACGCCTGCCGCTGGCGCGCGTGCCGCTCACGCGCAAGGGGCTGCTCGGTTTCCAGGTCGAGAACGCCATGGCCTCGGTGGCCGCCGCCTGGGCGGTCGGCACGCCCTGGGAGGCGATCCAGAAGGGCCTGGCCAGCTTCATCAGCGACCTGCACGGCGTGCCCGGCCGCTTCAACGTGTTCGACCACGCCGGTGCCACCGTGATCGCCGACTACGGCCACAACCCCGACGCCATCGCCGCCCTGGTGGCCGGCGTCGAGAACATGCCGGCGCGTCGCCGCTCGGTGGTCATCAGCGGCGCCGGCGACCGGCGCGACGAGGACATCCGCAGCCAGACGCGCATCCTGGGCGCCGCCTTCGACGTGGTGGTCCTGTACCAGGACGCCTGCCAGCGCGGCCGCGCCGACGGCGAGGTGCTGGCCCTGCTGCGCGAAGGCCTGCAAGGGGCCACGCGCACCCGCCAGGTAGAAGAAATCCAGGGCGAATTTGCCGCCATCGACCGCGCGCTGGGCCGGCTCAAGGCCGGCGACCTGTGCCTGATCCTGATCGACCAGGTGGAAGAAGCCCTGGCCCACATCCAGCGCCGCGTGGACGCGGCGACCATCCGCGTGCCGCCCAGGCCGGCGGCGCGCAAGGAGCGCACGGTGCGCAAGCTCAAGCGCAGCAAGATCGCCGGCGCGGTGGTCGAGATGGCGCTGCGGGCCTGAGCACCCGCCGCACGAGCGCACCCATGAAAAACGCCCGCCGATTGGCGGGCGTTTTTCATGGGATGGTGACTGGCCCCAGGGGGTTCAAGC
>JAEXBL010000075.1 GCA_023394015.1 Pseudomonadota bacterium
CGCCACGGCGGTGCCGAAGGGCATGAAGGCGCCCCAGAAGCCGAGCATGCGCGTCATCTGCGCCGGCGCCACGGTGCGCCGCACCAGGCTGGGCGCCGGCACGATGACCAGCAGCACGCCCACGCCCACGGCCGCGCGCAGGGCCAGCAGCGTGGCGGCGTCGTGCGCCCAGCCGCCCCCCGCGCCGGCCAGGGTGAGCAGGGCCAGGCCGGCCAGCATGCTGCGCCTGAGGCCGCTGCCATCGGCCATCAAGCCGGCGACGATGCCCAGCGCCATCGACGCCAGTTGCACCAGCGACAGCAGAAAGCCCGCCTGCACCAGCGTGATGCCCAGATCGGCCTGCAGCGCCGGAATGGCCGGCGGCAGCTTGCCCACGTGCAGCGCGGCGCTGACGCCGGCGAGGATGACGACCCAGGGGGCGCGGCGGCTCACACCAGCACCCGGCGCCCGGTCAGCCGCTCGTGCTCGCGCAGGGCGAAGCGGTCGGTCATGCCGGCGATGTAGTCGGCGACGGCGCGCTCGCGGTCGTCGCGCCTGGCAAAGCTGGGGCGCAGCTCGGCCGGCCGGTCCAGGTAGGCGGCGAACAGCTCGCGCACCACCTGGCGCGCCTGCGCGGTGGTGTCGGCCACCTGCGGGTGCCGGTACAGGTTGGCGAACAGAAAGCGCTTGAGCGCGCTGGACTGCGCGCGCATCTCGGCACTGAACAGCACCAGCCGCCCGGCGCGGCGGGCCTCGTCGGCGCTGCGCGGCGCGGCCGACGCCAGCGCGGCACCGGTGGCGTCAATCACGTCGTAGATCTGCGCCGACAGCATGCGGCGGATCGACTCGTACAACTGCCGCCGTGGCAGCGCCCGCGGGTGGTCGCGCTGGGTGCTGGCCAAGTGCCGGGCGAACAGCGGCACCTCGGCCACCTGCTCCAGCGTGAGCAGGCCGGAGCGCACACCGTCGTCGATGTCGTGCGCGTTGTAGGCGATCTCGTCGGCCAGGTTGGCCAGTTGCGCCTCCAGGCTGGGCTGGGTGCCGTCGAGAAAGCGGCGCGCCACACCGCCGGGTTCGGCCGCCTCCAGCAGGCGCGCGTTGGCGGCCGAGCAGTGCTTGAGGATGCCCTCGCGCGTCTCGAAGCTGAGGTTCAGGCCGTCGTGATTGGGGTAGCGGTGCTCCAGCCAATCGACCACGCGCAGGCTTTGCAGGTTGTGCTCGAAGCCGCCGTGCGCGGCCATGCATTCGTTGAGGGCGTCTTGCCCGGCGTGGCCGAAGGGCGTGTGGCCGAGGTCGTGCGCCAGCGCGATGGCCTCGGTCAGGTCCTCGTTCAGCCGCAGCGAGCGCGCGATCGAGCGCGCCAGTTGCGCCACCTCCAGCGAGTGCGTGAGCCGGGTGCGGAACAGATCGCCCTCGTGGTTGAGGAACACCTGCGTCTTGTAGACCAGCCGGCGGAAGGCGGTGGAGTGGACGATGCGGTCGCGGTCGCGCTGGAAGTCGTCGCGCGTGGGCGCGGGCGTGACCGGATGGCGGCGGCCGCGCGAGCGGGCGGGGTCGCAGGCGTAGGGCGCCAGCAGGCTCATCTCAGTCATCCATGGCGCTGCGCGCCACCGGCGCATGAAGCCCATGACGAATGACTGCGCTCTGGCGAGCGCATGAGCAACGACAAAAGGCATCGGCCCGCGCGGGGCGCTTTGTCATTCGTCATTGGTCATGGCGCGCCAGCGCCGGTCATCGAGCGCAGCGAAGTCATGCGCAGCAGCGGTCGATCACCTGCCGCACCAGCGCATCGGGCGCGGCGCGCACAGTGGCGCGGCCCGGCCCGTCGATGACGACGAAGCGGATCTCGCCGCCCTCGGCCTTCTTGTCGACGCGCATCAGTTCAAGATAGCGGCCGGCGTTGTCCGCAGAGTCGATCACCGCGCCGCGCGTGGGCAGGCCGGCGCGCTCGATCAGGCGCGTGAGGCGCTGCACGAAGGCGGCATCCACCAGCCCCAGCGCGCGCGACAGCTCGGCCGCCATCACCATGCCCGCGCCCACCGCCTCGCCGTGCAGCCAGGCACCGTAGCCCAGACCGGCCTCGATGGCGTGGCCGAAGGTGTGGCCGAAGTTCAGGATGGCGCGCAGGCCCGCCTCGCGCTCGTCCTGGCCCACCACGTCGGCCGTGATCTCGCAACTGCGCCGAACGGCGTGCGCCAGCGCGGCGGGCTCGCAGGCGCGCAGGGCCTCGACGTTCGCCTCGATCCAGTCGAGGAAAGCCATGTCGGCGATCGGGCCGTACTTGATCACCTCGGCCAGGCCGGCCGACAGCTCGCGTGGCGGCAGGGTCTTGAGCACGTCCAGGTCGCACACCACCGCCAGCGGCTGGTAGAAGGCGCCGATCATGTTCTTGCCCAGCGGGTGGTTGATGGCGGTCTTGCCACCCACCGACGAATCGACCTGCGCCAGCAGCGTGGTCGGCACCTGCACGAAGGGCACGCCGCGCATGTAGCAGGCGGCGGCAAAGCCCGTCATGTCGCCCACCACGCCGCCGCCCAGCGCGTACAGCGTGGTCTTGCGGTCGGCGCCGCCGCCCAGCAGGGCGTCGAAGATCAGGTTGAGCGAGGCCCAGGTCTTGTGCTGCTCGCCATCCGGCAACTCCAGCCGCGCGATGTGGGCGTGCCGCGGCGCCAGCGCCCGCGCCAGCCGCTCGGCGTAGAGCGGCGCGACGGTGGTGTTGGTGACAATCAGTGCCTGCGTGCCGCGCGTCGGCGCCTCGAATGTGGCCGGATCATCCAGCAGGCCGCTGCCGATGAGGATGTCGTAGCTGCGCTCGCCCAGCGGAATATGGACGCGCTCTGAAGATGAAAGCTCTGGCATGCCGCAGAGTGTAGGGCCTGCAGGCGTGCCGCCGGGTGTGACGGGCCGTCCGCTCAGGTCGCCGGCGGCATCAGATCAAGCTGCATCATGATGCGGTTGACCAGCATCGACAGCGACGAGCCGCGCGTGTCC
>JAEXBL010000067.1 GCA_023394015.1 Pseudomonadota bacterium
GTCCAGATGGCAAGGCTCAACCAACCCATTTTGTTCTCGCTCTTCCTTACTTGTTGAGCCAGACGAAGTACGTCATCAGCACGAAGATGCCCAGAATCATCACCAGCGCATAGTGGTACAGGTAGCCGGACTGCAGCCGGCGCACGATGCCCGACACCCAGCCCACCAGCTTCCAGGAACCATTGACCACGGCGCCATCGATCAACGCGCGATCACCGCCCTGCCACAGGCCGGTGCCCAGCATGCGGACACCGCGGGCGATGACGTTCTCGTTGAACCAGTCCATGTAGTATTTGTTCTCCAGCACGGTGTAGATCGGCTGGAAGATGCGCCTGATAGCCGCCGGCAGCGACGGGTTCACCATGTACAGGTAGAACGCCGCCGCCACGCCGGCCAGCGCCAGCCAGAACGGCGCGGTGACGAAGCCGTGCAGGCCCATCGCCGCCCAGCCGTGGATCTCCTCGGCCAGTTCGGCCATGGCCGGATGGCGCGCCGCGTCGACGTGGATCACGCCCTGGAAGAAGTCACCGAACAGCATGGGCATCAGCGTCATGGCACCGATGACCACCGAGGGAATCGCCAGCAGCACCAGCGGCAGCCACACCACCCAGGGCGATTCGTGGGGCTTCTCGTCGTGGCCGTGGCCGTGTTCGTCGTGGTGTGCCTCCGGGTTCTGGTCGTAGCGCTCGGGGCCATGAAAGACCAGGAAGTACAGGCGGAACGAGTAGAACGCGGTGACGAACACGCCGGCCAGCACCGCAAAGTAGGCGAAGCCCGCGGCCGGCAGGTTGCTGGCGTGCACCGCCTCGATGATGGCGTCCTTGGAATAGAAGCCCGAGAAGAACGGCGTGCCGATCAGCGCCAGCGAGCCCAGCAGGAAGGTGATCCAGGTGATGGGCATGTACTTGCGCACGCCGCCCATCCAGCGGATGTCCTGGTTGTGGTGCATGCCGATGATCACCGAACCGGCGGCCAGGAACAGCAGCGCCTTGAAGAAGGCGTGCGTCATCAGGTGGAACACCGCCACCGAATAGGCCGAGGCGCCCAGCGCCACCGTCATGTAGCCCAGCTGCGACAGGGTGGAATAGGCCACCACGCGCTTGATGTCGTTCTGGATGATGCCCAGAAAGCCCATGAACAGCGCCGTGATCGCGCCGATGACCAGGATGAAGTTGAGCGCCGTGTCGGACAGCTCGAACAGCGGCGACATGCGCGCCACCATGAAGATGCCGGCCGTCACCATGGTCGCCGCGTGGATCAGCGCCGAGATGGGGGTCGGGCCTTCCATGGAATCGGGCAGCCACACGTGCAGCGGGAACTGCGCCGACTTGCCCATGGCGCCGATGAACAGGCCGATGCAGATCACGGTGATCAGCATCCAGTCCGTGCCCGGAAAGCCCAGCGCCGCCAGCTCGCCCGACTTGGCGAACACCTCGGCGTAGTTCACCGTGCCGGCATAGGCGGCGATCAGGCCGATGCCCAGGATGAAGCCAAAGTCGCCCACGCGGTTGACCAGGAAGGCCTTCATGTTGGCAAAGATGGCCGTCGGCCGGTTGTACCAGAAGCCGATCAGCAGGTACGACACCAGGCCCACCGCTTCCCAGCCGAAGAACAGCTGCAGGAAGTTGTTGCTCATCACCAGCATCAGCATCGAGAAGGTGAACAGCGAGATGTACGAGAAGAAGCGGTTGTAGCCGTCGTCGTCGGCCATGTAGCCGATGGTGTAGATGTGCACCATCAGCGACACGAAGGTCACCACGCACATCATGGTGGCGGTGAGGCTGTCGACAAGAAAGCCGACCTCCATCTTCAGGCTGCCGATGGTCATCCACTCGTAGATGGTCTGGTTGAAGTGGGCGCCGTCGACCAGCACGCTTCGCAGCGTCAGCGCCGACAGCACGAAGGCCACCAGCACGCCCAGGATGGTCGCGCCGTGCGAGGCCGTGCGGCCGATGCGGTTGCCACCGAAGGCCGTGCCCAGGATGCCGGCCAGCAGGGAGCCCGCCAGCGGCGCCAGCGGCACGGTCAGCAGGGTTGCGGCAGAAAGGGTGGGAGTCATTGTTCTGTGTCAGCCCTTCAGCGTATGGAGCTCATCCACGTTGATGCTGCCCTTGGTGCGGAACAGCAGCATCAGGATGGCCAGGCCAATGGCCGCCTCGGCAGCGGCCACCGTGAGAATGAAGAACACGAACACCTGCCCGTGCATGTCGCCCAGGTAATGCGAGAAGGCGACGAAGTTCATGTTGATGGCCAGCAGCATCAGCTCGATCGCCATCAGCAGCACGATGATGTTCTTGCGGTTCAGGAAAATCCCGACCACCGACAGCGCGAACAGGATCGCGCCCAGCGTCAGGAAATGCGCCAGCGTCAGGCTCATGCCTTGCCCTCCTCTGCCGCCGCGGGCGCCGCCGGCGCGGCGGGCCCGGCCGCCGGCGTCGGCTCCATCTTCAGCAACTCGAAACGATCGGCCGCGCGCACGCGGATCTGCAGCGACGGGTCGATCTTCTTGCTGTCCTTGCGCTCGCGCAAGGTGAGCGCGATGGCGGCGATCATGGCGATCAGCAGCAGCACCGCGGCGATCTCCACCGGGTACAGGTACTTGGTGTAGAGCAGCGTGCCCAGCTCCTTGGTGTTGGAGTACGGCACCACCTGGCCGGCGGCGTTGGTCACGGTCTCGGGCACGGCCGGCGCCTCGCTGATGCGAAAGCCGCCGAACAGCACCATGGCCATTTCCAGCGTGATCAGCGCGCCCATCACCAGGGCCAGCGGAAAGTGCCGCCAGAAGCCCTGCCGCAGGCTGTCGATGTGGATGTCGAGCATCATCACCACGAACAGGAACAGCACCATCACCGCGCCCAGGTACACCAGCACCAGCGTGATGGCCAGGAACTCGGCCTTGAGCAGCAGCCAGATGCCGGCCGCCTGCGAGAAGGCCAGCATCAAAAACAGCACCGCGTGCACGGGGTTGCGCGCGGTGATCACCCGGAACGCCGCGAACAGCAGCACGAGTGCGAACAGATAGAAAAAGGCGGTGGTGACGTCCATGGTCTTGTGTGGTCTGTGCGCCTTCAGCGGTAAGGAGCGTCCGCGGCCTTGGCGGCGGCGATCTCGGACTCGTAGCGGTCGCCCACGGCCAGCAGCATGTCCTTGGTGAAATACAGGTCGCCGCGCTTCTCGCCGTGGTACTCGAGGATGTGCGTCTCCACGATCGAGTCCACCGGGCAGCTTTCTTCGCAGAAGCCGCAGAAGATGCACTTGGTCAGGTCGATGTCGTAGCGCGTGGTGCGGCGCGTGCCGTCGGCACGCTCGCCGGCCTCGATGGTGATGGCCACCGCCGGGCACACCGCCTCGCACAGCTTGCAGGCGATGCAGCGCTCCTCGCCGTTGTCGTAGCGGCGCAGCGCGTGCAGGCCACGAAAACGCGGCGACAGGGGCGTCTTTTCTTCAGGGAACTGGATGGTGACCTTGCGGCTGAAGGCGTAGCGGCCCGTGAGCGCCATGCCCTTGAACAGCTCCGTGAGCATGAAGCTCTTGAAGAAATCTCGAATCGAAAAAGTTGATGCTGTGACGGAAGCCATGACTTCTCCTCCGCTCAGTGCCAGATGTTCCAGGGACTGTGCAACCACAGGCCCACGAACACCAGGTAGATCAGGGTGACGGGAATGAAGATCTTCCAGCCCAGGCGCATGATCTGGTCGTAACGGAAGCGCGGGAAGGTGGCGCGAATCCAGATGAACATCGACACCACGACAAAGGTCTTCAGCCCCAGCCAGATCCAGCCCGGGATGAAGTCCAGCGCGGCCACCGGGGGCAGCCAGCCACCCAGGAACAGCACCACCGCCAGGATGGACACCAGCCACATGCTGGCGTACTCGGCCAGGAAGAAGGTGGCAAAGCCCATGCCCGAATATTCAACCATGTGGCCGGCGACGATCTCGGCCTCGCCCTCCACCACGTCGAACGGGTGGCGGTTGACTTCGGCCACGCCGGAGATCAGGTAGACGAAGAAGATGGGCAGCAGCGGCAGCCAGTTCCAGGACAAAAAGCCCAGGCCCCAGTCGGCCCCCATGCCCCTGGCCTGGCCCATCACGATGTCGGTCAGGTTCATGCTGCCCGACACCATCAGCACCACCAGGAAGCAAAAGCCCATGGCGATCTCGTAGCTGACCATCTGCGCCGAGGCACGCAGCGCGCCGATGAAGGCGTACTTGGAGTTCGACGCCCAGCCGGCGATGACCACGCCGTACACCTCGATCGAGGTGATGGCGAGGATCAGCAGCAGGCCGGCGTTGACGTTGGCCAGCGCCATGTCGGGGCCGAAGGGAATCACCACCCAGGCGGCCAGCGCCGGCATGATGGCCATCAGCGGACCCAGGAAGAACAGGGGCTTGTTGGCCGCCGTGGGACGGATGATCTCCTTGGTCAGCAGCTTCACCGCGTCGGCGATCGGCTGCAGCAGGCCCCAGGGGCCGGTGCGGTTGGGGCCGTGGCGCACCTGCATGAAGCCCAGCAGCTTGCGCTCCCACAGCGTCAGGTAGGCCACGGCGCCCATCAGCGGCAGCAGCAGCACCACGATCTTGATCAGGTTCCACAGCACCGGCCAGGCGATGCCGGACCACCAGCCGCCGCTGAACAGGTTCAGGCCACCGTTGTAGAAGGCGTCGATCATGCTGCGGCTCCTTCACGGGCATCGGCCGTCAACTGCAGCGACGGCGTGCGGCGCACGATGCCGTCGAGTTGGTAGATGCCCACCGGGTTGACGGTCGCGGTCGCGTCAGAAACGTCCACCGCCGCCGTGGTGCGGTTGCTCAGGCTGGCCGGCGGCGCGGCCTCCACGGCGGTGCCGCCCAGGGCCTGGGCCAGCACCTGCTGCGAGCTGTCGAACGCCGGTTGGCTGATGCCCAGCAGGTCGGCCAGCACGCGCAGCACCTTCCAGGCCGGGCGGGTGTCGCCCAGCGGGCGCACCACGGCATGAAAGCTCTGCACCCGCCCCTCGGCGTTGACGAAGGTGCCCGAGGTCTCGGTAAACGGCGCCACCGGCAGCAGCACGTCGCTGACGTCGAGGTTGGCTTTGAAGGGACTCAGGGTGACGACCATGTCGCAGCCCGACAGGGGGCGCCCGGCCGTGTCCGCACCCGGCTCGCAGTGCAGCAGCAACGCGGCCTTCAGGCCGCCAGCCAGCATCTGGCCGGCATTCAGGCCGCCGCCATGCGGCTGGGCCTTGACCAGTTGCGCGCCCACGGTGTTGGCGGCCTCGGTCAGGTAGCCGACGGAGGCGCCCGTCTGCTCGCCGATCCACTGGCACAGCGCCAGCAGGCTGGCGGCCCTGGGGTGCTGCGCGGCCGCATTGCCGAGCAGGATGGCTTTTTGCTCGCCCGACAGCAGCGCCTGGGCGATGGCCTTGGCGGCGTCGCTGGCGCTGCCGGCGGCAGGCGCCGACACGCCCTTGTGCTCGGCAATGGCCGTGGCCACGTCGGCCAGGCGCTGCGCCCAGTCGCCCGGCTCGGCCAGCAGCTGCGCGTGCAAGGGCATGGCCCAGGCGTCGGCGTTCTTCAGCAGGACCTCGGAGGTGATGGCGGTCACCGCCGCGCCGTGGCGCGCGGCCTGGCGGATGCGCTGGGCAAACAGCGGATGGTCCTTGCGCAGGTTGGAACCCACCACCAGCACGCTTTGCAGCTGGGACAGTGCGGCAATCGGCAGGCCCAGCCAGCGCACGCCCTCGATCGGGGCAAATTCTTGGTGGCGCAGGCGGTGGTCGATGTTGGCGCTGCCCAGGCCGCGCACCAGGGCGCCGGCCAGGTACAGCTCTTCCAGCGTGCTGTGCGGACTGACCAGGGCGCCGATGGCCGGGGCGCCGTGCTCGGCCTTGACCTGGTTCAGGCCGTTGGCCACGTATTCCAGGGCGGTCTGCCAGTCCACCTCTTTCCATTCGCCGCCCTGCTTGAGCATGGGCTTGGTGAGGCGCTCCTCGCCGTTCAGCGCCTCGTAGGAGAAGCGGTCGCGGTCGGCGATCCAGCACTCGTTGACGGCCTCGTTCTCGAAGGGCACCACGCGCATCACGCGGTGGCCCTTGACCTGCACGATGAGGTTGGCGCCGGTGGAGTCGTGCGGGCTGACGCTCTTGCGGCGCGACAGCTCCCAGGTGCGGGCGCTGTAGCGGAAGGGCTTGCTGGTCAGCGCGCCCACCGGGCAGATGTCGATCATGTTGCCCGACAGCTCGGAATCGACCGACTGGCCGACGAAGGTGGCGATCTCGGCATGCTCGCCGCGGTTGGCCATGCCCAGCTCCATCACGCCGGCGATCTCCTGGCCGAAGCGCACGCAACGGGTGCAGTGGATGCAGCGGCTCATCTCCTCCATGGAGATCAGCGGGCCGACGTCCTTGTGGAACACCACGCGCTTTTCCTCGGCGTAGCGCGAGCCGGAGCTGCCGTAGCCCACCGCCAGGTCCTGCAGCTGGCATTCGCCGCCCTGGTCGCAGATCGGGCAGTCCAGCGGGTGGTTGATGAGCAGGAACTCCATCACCGACTTCTGCGCCTTGATGGCCTTGTCGGACTGGGTGCGCACGATCATGCCCTGCGTGACCGGCGTGGCGCAGGCCGGCATGGGCTTGGGCGCCTTTTCCACGTCCACCAGGCACATGCGGCAGTTGGCGGCGATGGACAGTTTCTTGTGGTAGCAGAAGTGCGGAATGTAGGTGCCGGCCTTCTCGGCCGCATGCATCACCATGCTGCCCTCGGGCACTTCCACCTTCTTGCCGTCGATGTCGATTTCAACCATGTGCTCAGTCCGATCCGATGCGCTCAGGCCGCCGTCTTCTGCGCGGCCTCGATCTTGGCCGCGAATTCATGCCGGAAATGCTTCAGCATGGCGCGCACCGGCATCGCCGCGGCATCGCCCAGCGCGCAGATGGTGCGGCCCATGATGTTCTCGGCCACGTTGTCGAGTTGGTCCAGATCCTCCGGCCGGCCCTGGCCGTGCTGGATGCGGTCGACCATGCGCCACAGCCAGCCTGTGCCCTCGCGGCACGGCGTGCACTGGCCGCAGGATTCGTGCATGTAGAAATACGACAGGCGCAGCAGCGTCTCGACCATGTCGCGCGAGTCGTCCATCACCATCACGGCGCCGGAGCCGAGCATGGAGCCGGCCTTGGCGATGGAGTCGTAGTCCATCGTGCATTCCATGATGATGTCGGCCGGCAGCACCGGCGACGAGGAGCCGCCCGGAATCACCGCCTTCAGCTTCTTGCCGCCGCGCACGCCGCCGGCCAGCTCCAGCAGCTTGGCGAACGGCGTGCCCATCGGGATCTCGTAGTTGCCGGGCCGCTCGACGTCGCCCTGGATGGAGAAGATCTTGGTGCCGCCGTTGTTGGGCTTGCCGCACTCCAGGTAGGCCTGGCCGCCGTTGCGGATGATCCAGGGCGTGGCGGCGAAGGTCTCGGTGTTGTTGATGGTGGTCGGCTTGCCGTACAGGCCGAAGCTGGCCGGAAACGGCGGCTTGAAGCGCGGCTGGCCCTTCTTGCCTTCCAGCGACACCAGCAGCGCGGTTTCCTCGCCGCAGATGTAGGCGCCGAAGCCGTGGGGGGCGTGCAGCTGGAAGTCGAACCGGCTGCCCATGATGCCCTGGCCCAGGTAGCCGGCCTCGCGGGCCTGCTCGATGGCGGCCTCGAAGCGCTCGTAGACCTGGAAGATCTCGCCGTGGATGTAGTTGTAGCCCACGCTGGCACCCATGGCGTAGGCCGCGATGGCCATGCCCTCGATCACCGCGTGCGGGTTGTACATCAGGATGTCGCGGTCCTTGAAGGTGCCGGGCTCGCCCTCGTCGGAGTTGCACACCAGGTACTTCTGGCCGGGAAAGTTGCGCGGCATGAAGCTCCACTTCAGGCCGGTGGGAAAGCCTGCGCCGCCGCGGCCGCGCAGGCTGGAGGCCTTGAGCTCGGCGATGACCTCGTCCTGGGTCATGCCTTCGCCGCCGTCGGCACCCAGGATCTTGCGCAGCGCCTGGTAGCCGCCGCGCGCCTCGTAGTCCTTCAGGCCCCAGTTGCTGCCGTTGAGGTCGGCGTAGATCTGCGCGCCGATGTGGCGGCCATGGAAGCAGGTTTCCACGCCCTTGGCCTGGAACTGCGCGAGGATGTCTTGCACGCGTGCCATGGGCTCAGTCCTCCGCGTGGCGCAGGCCATCGACCAGCTGGTCGAGCTTGTCGTTGGACATGAAGCTGCACATGTTGCGGTCGTTGACCAGCATCACCGGCGCGTCGCCGCAGGCGCCCAGGCACTCGCAGGGCTGCACGGTGAACAGGCCGTCGGCGGTGGTGCCGTAAGGCTCGATGCCGAGCTTCTCGCACAGGTGCTTCAGCGCCTCGGGGCCGCCGGCAAACATGCACGGCGCGTTGGTGCACACGTTCAGCTTGAAGCGACCCACCGGCTTCTGGTTGTACATGTTGTAGAAGGTCGTGACCTCGTGCACAGCCATGGGCGGCATGCCCAGGTAGTCGGCCACGGCCTGCTCGCTCTCGGGGCTGACCCAGCCCTGCTCCTGCTGCACGATGGCCAGGCAGGCCATCACCGCCGACTGCTTCTGGTCGGCCGGGTACTTGGCCACCTCGCGCGCGAAACGCTCGCGCGTGGCCTCGGACAAGGCAGCCGCTGTGACGGGGGCGACGGCGGTACTCATCGATCGATCTCTCCAAACACGATGTCCAGCGTGCCGATGATGGCCACGGCGTCGGCCAGCATGTGGCCCTTGGACAGCTCATCCAGCGCCGCCAGATGCACGAAGCCCGGCGGGCGGATCTTCAGGCGGTAGGGCTTGTTGGCGCCATCGCTGACCAGGTAGATGCCGAACTCGCCCTTGGGGTGCTCGACGGCGGCATAGGCCTCACCGGCGGGCACGTGCATGCCTTCGGTGAAGAGCTTGAAGTGGTGGATCAGCTCTTCCATGTTGGTCTTCATGGCCTCGCGCGAGGGCGGCGCGACCTTGTGGTTGTCCACGATCACCGGCCCCGGGTTGGCGCGCAGCCAGGCCACGCACTGCTGGATGATGCGGTTGGACTGGCGCATCTCGTGCACCCGCACCAGGTAGCGGTCGTAGCTGTCGCCGGTCTTGCCGACCGGGATGTCGAAGTCCACCTGGTCGTAGACGTCGTAGGGCTGCTTCTTGCGCAGGTCCCAGGCGATGCCGGAGCCGCGCAGCATGGGGCCTGTCATGCCCAGGTTCAGCGCCCGCTCGGGCGACAGCACGCCGATGCCCACGGTGCGCTGCTTCCAGATGCGGTTGTCGGTGAACAGCGTCTCGTACTCGTCGATCAGCTTGGGAAAGCGCTGGGTGAAGTCCTCGATGAAGTCCAGCAGCGAGCCCCGGCGGTCGGCGTTCAGG
>JAEXBL010000079.1 GCA_023394015.1 Pseudomonadota bacterium
CCCCGTTTTTTGCTGAAAATCAGCGAAGATATCCGAAATACCGCGCCAGCGTTCATGTATTCAGGTAAAATTCAGGTTCTCGCTGCGCATATTATCAAAATGTAATCAAGGCCGTAAAAAGTGAATCGACCGGCTTCGTCCACCCCCAAATCCCCCTCCCTCTTCCAGGCCTTCCTTCAGTCCGAAGCGCTCGGCGGCTATGTCCTGATGCTGGCCGCGCTGGTCGCGCTGATCGTCGCCAACAGTCCGGCCGCGCCGTACTACTTCGGCGCGCTCGAAACCAAGTTCGGCTTCCAGGCCGGCCCGGTCGTGCTCAAGGAAAGCGTGCTGCACTGGATCAACGACGGCCTGATGGCGGTGTTCTTCCTGCTGGTCGGCCTTGAAATCAAGCGCGAGGTGCTGGACGGCCAGTTGCGCGGCGCGGCCCGCATCGTGCTGCCGGGCATCGCGGCGGTGGGCGGCATGGTGCTGCCTGCGCTGATTTACGTGCTGATCAACGCCGGCAGCCCCGAGACGCTGCGCGGCTGGGCCATCCCGGCAGCCACGGACATCGCCTTCGCGCTGGGCATCCTGGCGCTGCTGGGCAGCCGGGTTCCGACCTCGCTGAAGGTCTTCCTGACCGCGCTGGCCATTCTTGACGACCTGGGCGCCATCGTCATCATCGCGCTCTTCTATACGTCCACGCTCAATACCTTCGCGCTGGGCATGGCGGGCGCCCTGCTGGTCGTGCTGTTCTGCATGAACCGCATGGGCGTGCTGCGCCTGGCGCCTTATCTGCTGATCGGCGCGGTGCTGTGGTACTTCGTCCTGAAATCCGGCGTGCACGCCACGCTGGCCGGCGTGGCGCTGGCCCTGGCCATCCCGCTGCGCCCGCAGAACCAGGGCGATACCGGCGAATATTCCCCGCTGCATGCGCTGGAACACGCGCTGCACAAGCCGGTGGCCCTGCTCATCGTGCCGGTGTTCGGCTTCGCCAACGCGGGCGTCTCCTTCGCCGGCCTGGGGCTGGCCACGCTGGCGCAGCCGGTGCCGCTGGGCGTGGCGCTGGGCCTGTTCCTGGGCAAGCAGCTGGGCGTGTTCGGCTTTGCCTGGCTGGCCATCAAGAGCGGCCTCGCCACCCTGCCGCGCCACGCCACCTACACCCAGCTCTACGGCGTCGCGCTGCTGTGCGGCATCGGCTTCACCATGAGCCTGTTCATCGGCGCCCTGGCCTTCACCGACCCGGCCGCCGTGGACGCCACCAAGATCGGCGTGCTGACGGGCTCGCTGGCCTCGGCCATCGTGGGGTTCGTGCTGCTGCGCGCCGGCGGCCGCGCCGAAACGCCATGACGACGGGCGGGCGGCGCTAAAGTAGACGGTAGACGGGGTCAGCCGCCACGACCCCGAGGAGCCGCCATGAAACCGCCCGCCATCACCCTGCAACGCGTCTACGAAGGCACCGGACCGCAAGGCAACTACCGCGCGCTGGTGGACCGCGTGTGGCCGCGCGGGCTGCGCCGCGACGACCTGGGGCTGGACGAATGGGCCCGCGACCTCGCGCCCACCACCGAACTGCGCAAGTGGTTCAACCACGTCGAGGAACGCTGGGACGAGTTCCGCCGCAAATACCTGGCCGAGCTGGCCACGCCCGAGCAGCAGGCCCGCCTGGAAGCCCTGCTGCAGGCCGCCGGCAAGCGGCCGCTGACCTTGCTCTATGGCGCCCACGACGCCGAGCACAACCAGGCCCTGGTGCTGCGCGACGCGCTGCTGGATTACGCCCAACGGCACGGCAAGCGCCACGCCTGAGGCCCGCCTCGGGGCGCGCCGATCTTTGGTACCCTAGCCTCCTTTGGCCGGGCAGCCTGCCCACCCGCCTCGAGGAATCCCCATGTCTTTCAGCTCCGACGCCTGGGCGCGCAACGCCGCGCTTTACGAAAAAACGCGCGACATGCCGTTCAACCGCGAACTGGCCAGCGGCCAGCTCGACGAGAGCGCGTTCAAGCACTACATGATCCAGGACGCGCACTATCTGGTGGCGTTCGGTCGCGCGCTGGCCATCGCCGCCGCCAAGGCCGACGACGCCGACGGCGTGGTGCAGTTCGCCGAAGCCGCCCGCGGCGCGGTGGTCGCCGAACGCTCGCTGCACGAAGGTTTCATGAAGCAGTACGGCATCGACGCCGCCACCTTCGAAGCCACGCCGCTGACGCCGGCCAGCCACCACTACACCAGCTTCCTGATCGCCACCGCCTGGAGCGCGCCGTACCCGGTGGCGCTGGCCGCCCTGCTGCCGTGCTTCTGGATCTACGCCGAGATCGGCCGCGAGATCCACGCGCGCGCCACCCGGCCCAATCCCTACGCCGCCTGGATCGACACCTACGCGGGTGACGAATTCCATGCGCTGGTGCGGGCCGTGATCGCCTCGGTGGATCGCGCCGCGGAATCGGCCTCGGCGCAGACGCTGGCGGCGATGCACCAGGCCTACACGCACGCGGCCCAGCTGGAATGGATGTTCTGGGACTCGGCCTATCGCCAGGCCGGCTGGCCGGTCTGAGGCGCGGCCGCGCCGTGTGCCAAAATCGCGCCCATGCCGACCGACAACCGCCTGATTCCCGCCGCCCTCGCCGCCCAGACGGCGCAACTTCCCGCCGCCTGGCTGGCCGCCTTTTCCGACCGGCCGGTGGCCGACGCGCTGGCCGCGGTGACCGCCCACGTGGAAAAACGTCTGGCCGAAGGCGCCACCGTCTATCCCGCCACGCCGTTTCGCGCCCTGCACGGCCTGGCGCCCTCGGACGTGCGCGTGGTGATCCTGGGCCAGGACCCCTACCACGGCCCCGGCCAGGCCCAGGGCCTGGCCTTCTCGGTGCCGGAC
>JAEXBL010000081.1 GCA_023394015.1 Pseudomonadota bacterium
CCTGGGCCGCAGCTACCAGAAGACCAACATCTTCCTGCCCTTCACGGTGTGGGAGAACGTGCGCCTGGCCGCGCAGTCGCGCGCCGCGCAGCAGCCCTGGCACCCGCTGCGCTGGCTGCAGCGCGCCGCCGCCGACCGCGCGGTGAACGAGCGCGCCGAGCGCGCGCTGGAGCTGGCCGGGTTGACGGCGCGCCGCGACACCATCGCCGGCGCCGCCAGCCACGGCGAGCAGCGCCAGCTCGAGATCGCCATGACGCTGGCCACCGACCCGCAGGTGCTGCTGCTCGACGAGCCGCTGGCCGGCATGGGCGTGGCCGAGGCCGAGCGCATGGTCGAGCTGCTGCTGCGCCTGAAGCCCGACCACGCCATGATGCTGGTGGAGCACGACATCGACGCCATCTTCGCCCTGGCCGACCACCTGACGGTGATGGTCAACGGCACCGTCATCGCCAGCGGCGAGCCGGCCGCCATCCGCGCCGACCGCGGCGTGCAGGCGGCCTACCTGGGCGAGGAGCATTGAAGTGACACATGACTTCGCTGCGCGCAATGACCGGCGCTGGCGCGCCATGACCCATGACAAAAGGCATCGCCCGGCGCGGCGTCTTTGTCATTGGTCATGCGCTCGTCAGAGCGCGGTCATTCGTCATGGGTTTCACGTGCCGCGGCTGGCATGCAGCGCCATGGATGACTGACATGGCCACGCCCCACAACGCCAACCGCCCCGACGACCCCAGCGATCCGCTGGCGCCGCGCTCGCACAACACGGCGCCGGCCACGCGCCACGGGCACGACCCCGACCTGCTGATCCACGCCATCGACCTGCACAGCTACTACGGCGCCAGCCACATCCTGAAGGGCGTCAACTTTCAGGTGCGGCGCGGCGAAACCGTCGGCCTGATGGGCCGCAACGGCATGGGCAAGAGCACGCTGCTGAAGTCCATCATGGGCCTGGTCAAGCCGCGCGGTGGCGGCGTGCTGGTGATGGGCCAGCCGATGACCGGCCGCGCGCCCTACGAGATCGCCCAGCTCGGCGTGGCCTACGTGCCCGAGGGCCGCGGCATCTTCGGCAACCTGAGCGTGGTCGAGAATTTGAAAATGGCCGCCCGCGCCGGCACGCGCGGCCAGCGCGACTGGACCTACGAGCGCGTGCTGCAAACCTTTCCGCGCCTGGCCGAACGCCTGAACCACGGCGGCCAGCAACTATCAGGCGGCGAGCAGCAGATGCTGACCATCGGCCGCGCCCTGATGACCAACCCCGACGTGCTGATCCTCGACGAGGCCACCGAGGGCCTGGCGCCGCTGATCGCGCGCGAGATCTGGCGCATCTGCGATGTGATCCGCCAAAGCGGCATCAGCAGCGTCATCGTCGACAAGAACTGGCGGCACGTGACCCAGGTCACCGACCGCAACGTGGTGCTGGTCAAGGGCGAGGTGGTGTTCGAGGGCACGTCGGAGGCGCTGCGCGCGCAGCCCGAGCTGCTGACCCAGCACCTCGGCGTCTAGCGCGGCACGGCCCCTGATGTCATCGCTGCTCCCGCGACCACCCTTCTTGATCTGACTGCACCCGACCACCGCAGCCCAGGCCCTAAGCTCGCGCCACGCCCCCATAACGACACGAGGAGATCCGCATGACCGTCACCCGCACCCAGGTTGCCATCGTCGGCGCCGGCCCGTCGGGCCTGCTGCTGGGCCAGTTGCTGCACCAGGCCGGCATCGACGCCGTGATCGTCGAGCGCGTCAGCAGCGACTACGTGCTGGGCCGCATCCGCGCCGGCATTCTGGAGCAGGTCTGCATCGACCTGATGGACGAGGCCGGCGCCGGCCAGCGCATGCACCAGGAGGGCCTGATCCACACCGGCATCGAGCTGCTGTGGGGCGGCCAGCGCCACCGCGTGGACCTGGCCAAGTACAGCGGCGGCCAGCACGTCATGGTCTACGGCCAGACCGAGCTGACGCGCGACCTGATGGCGGCGCGCCAGGCGGCCGGCCTGGCCACCATCTACGAGGCACAGAACACCCGCGTGCACGACTTCGACGGCGACCGGCCCTGGATCAGCTACGAGAAGGACGGCATGGCGCACCGCATCGACTGCGACTTCATCGCCGGCTGCGACGGCTTTCACGGCGTGTGCCGCGCCAGCGCGCCGCGCAGCGCGATCAAGGAGTACGAGAAGGTCTACCCCTTCGGCTGGCTGGGCCTGCTGGCCGACACGCCGCCGGTCAGCGACGAGCTCATCTACATCAACAGCCCGCGCGGCTTTGCCCTGTGCAGCCAGCGCAGCAAGACGCGCAGCCGCTACTACCTGCAGGTGCCGCTGACCGACAAGGTGGAAGAGTGGAGCGACGACGCCTTCTGGCAGGAGCTCAAGCTGCGCCTGGACGACGAGGCGCGCGACAAGCTGGTCACCGGCCGCAGCCTGGAGAAAAGCATCGCCCCGCTGCGCAGCTTCGTCACCGAGCCGCTGCGCTTTGGCCGCATGTTCCTGGCCGGTGACGCCGGCCACATCGTGCCGCCCACTGGCGCCAAGGGCCTGAACTTGGCCGCCACCGACGTCAAGTACCTGTTCGACGCGCTGATCGAGTTCTACCAGGACAAGAGCGAGGCCGGCCTCCATGATTACTCACGCAAGGCCCTTGGCCGCATCTGGCGCGCCGAGCGCTTCTCGTGGTGGTTCACCCAGCTCATGCACCGCTTTCCGCACGACGAGCGCATCACCGAGAAGCTCCAGCACGCCGAGCTGGATTACCTGATGCATTCCGAGGCGGGCCTCGCCACCATCGCCGAGAACTACGTCGGCCTGCCGCTGGACTTCGGCGCGCCGCGCGCCTGAGCCCGCGGGGCGCCGGCCGCGCGCCCCCACAGCGCAGCGGCCGCCCAACAGGCGGGGCCGCTATTTTTTGGACGACTTTCTGGCCTTGGTCGCTGGCGGCGGGCCCAGGGCCGCGCCCAGCAGCAAGGCCATCACCGCGCGCGCGTTGTCCGGCAGCGTGCCGGGCACCTTGCCCTCGAACATGCCGTCGGCATGCAAGGTGGACAGCCCGTGCGACAGCGACCAGCCGGCCAGTGCCAGCGGCTGCACCTGCTCGGCCTCAATCAGCCCGGCGGCGTGCACGTCGGACACGGTGCGCAGCAGCACGCCCAGGGCGCGGTCGCCGGCAGCCATCAGCTCGGGGTGACTGGTCTTGTCGCACTCGGGGCCGAACATCAGGCGGTACAGCTGCGGCCGCGCGCTGGCGAATTCCACATAGGCCAGGCCGATGGCCAGCAGCGCCGCCCGCGCGTCGGGCGCCGCCTGGCGCGCGGCCTCGGTGTGCGCGGCCAGCGCGTCGAAGCCCTCGGCCAGCACCGCGGCCAGCAGCGCCTCGCGGTCCTCGAAGTGCCGGTACGGCGCCGCAATGCTGACCCCCGCCGCCTGCGCCACCGCGCGCACCGTCAGGGCGGCGCTGCCCCCCTCGTCGACCATTTGCGTGGCCGCGGCGATCAGGGCCGGCCGCAGGTTGCCGTGGTGGTAGGGCGCGCGCGCCTTGGCCTGGGCAGCAGCAGGCTTGCGGCGCGTGGTGCCGGCTCCGGCCGGCCGGCCGCGCCGGCCCGATGGGGGTGGGGTTGCGCTCATAATGTTTACAGTGATAACATGAGTCTTTGGACTGATGTGAATTGTTCTTACTTGACTTACGC
>JAEXBL010000226.1 GCA_023394015.1 Pseudomonadota bacterium
GTCTTTAGATTTATTCGTTGATTTTCGCCGCGGTCAGGATATGCTCATCACGATGTTGTCGATGGATGCGCCGGGCGCCACCATGGGCAGCACCATCGTGTCCTGCGCGATCTCGATGTGGATGAGGCAGGGGCCGTTCGCCTCCAGCGCTTCTTTCAGCGCCTCGCGGAAGCCATCAACGGTATCCGCCTTCTTCGTCAGCGCGTAGCCGAAGCCCTTGGCAATCGTGCAGAAGTCGATTGCGGGCAGTGTGGTCTCCGAGTGCCGACCTTTAAAAAACAGCGTCTGCCACTGGCGTACCATGCCCAGCGTTTTGTTGTCCAGCAGTATCGTGATCACCGGCAGTCCGTAGCGCGTCGTGGTGGCCATCTCGTTGAGGTTCATGCGGAAGCTGCCGTCGCCCGTGATGTGCAGCACACGCTTACCGGGGCAGGCGCACTGCGCGCCGATCGCCGCGCCGAGGCCGTAACCCATCGTCCCGAGTCCGCCCGACGTCACGAAAGTGTCATGCTTTTTGAACGGGTAGTACTGCGCCGTCCACATCTGGTGCTGGCCGACATCTGTTACGATGATCGTGTCCTCACCCATCAGCTCATTGATCGTGCGCATGATGTTGCGCGGCATGTGATCCATAGGAATATGCGCCTCGTTCTCCGCCTTCCACTCCGCCACACTCTTCACCCATTCATCGTGTGACTTTTCGGGCACCGCCGCCACGATCTGCTGCAGCGCGCACTTGATATCCTGTATCATGGAGACGTGCGCCGGAATGTTCTTATTGATCTCGGATGCATCGATGTCGATCTGGATGATTTTGGCGTGGGCGGCAAACGTGTTGGGATCGCCCGTCACGCGGTCGGAGAAGCGCGCGCCCAGCACGATCAGCAGGTCGCAGGCCTGAAACGCCATGTTGCTGGCCTTAGTGCCATGCATGCCCACCATGCCCATACTCAAGGCGTGGCCGGACGGGAATGAGCCCACTGCCATCAGCGAGCAGGCCACCGGCGCATCGATGCGCTCCGCCAGCGCAAACAGTTCGTCCGCTGCGTGCGACAGCACCACGCCGCCACCCGCGAATATGACCGGGCGTTCCGCTTGAGACACCAGCTGCTTTATCTCCTCGATGGGTATGTCAGTCAGCTTACACGCCATATTCATCGGGCCATCCGGCGCAATATAGTCTGTTGTCTGCGTAAATATGTCGCTGGTGATGTCGATCAGCACCGGGCCGGGACGCCCCGACCGCGCGAACGCGAATGCCTCGCGGAACACATCGGATATCTTATCCACGCTCTTGATTTGGTAGTTGTGCTTGGTGATGGGCATCGTGACGCCCATGATGTCCACTTCCTGAAAGCTGTCCCGTCCCAGCAGGTCCGCCGGGACGTTGCCGGTGATAGCGACGATGGGTATCGAATCCATGTACGCCGTCGCGAGACCGGTGACGAGGTTGGTGGAGCCGGGGCCGGACGTCGCGATGCATACGCCGACGTTGCCGGTGGCGCGTGCGTAACCGTCCGCCGCGTGCGATGCGCCCTGCTCGTGCGCCGTCTCAACGTGCTCGATCATGTTTTCGTCGTACAGCGCATCGTACAGCTTGATGACCTTGCCGCCCGGATAACCGAACACGGTCGTCACGTTCTCGCGCTTCAAGCACTCCATGATGATTTGAACGCCTGTCAACTTCATAATAGTTCCCCCTTTACCGCAGCACGGCTCCCTTGTCCGCCGAGGACACCAGCCGTGCGTATCGTCCGAGCCAGCCCGATTTCACACTGAGCTCCCGTATGGGCAGCGCCGACAAACGCGCTTTTATTGTGGCATCGTCCACCAGCAGCTGCAACCGCCGTGCCGGTATATCGATGTCGATAGTATCTCCTTCTTCGATGACGGCAATCACGCCGCCGGACTGCGCCTCCGGCGATACGTGGCCGATAGCCGCGCCGCGTGTCGCGCCCGAGAAGCGCCCGTCGGTGATGAGCGCCACCGTCTTGTCCTTGCCCATACCGGCTAGCGCCGACGTGGGCCCCAGCATCTCGCGCATGCCCGGCCCGCCCGCGGGGCCGTCGTAGCGGATGACCACGACGTCGCCATCGTGGATCTGTCCTGCGTATATTGCTTTGATCGCTTCTTCCTCACTCTCAAACACGCGCGCAGGCCCCTGATGTTTCATCATCTCGGGAGCCACGGCGGACTGTTTGACCACCGCGCCGTCCGTGGCGATGTTGCCGCGCAGCACCGCGATGCCGCCTCCCTTGGAATAAGGCTCCGACACGTTGCGAACCACCTTCGTGTCGAGTATGCGGCAGCCCTTCACGGCTTCGCCCATCGTCACGCCGTTCACTGTCATCGTGCTGCCGTCAATGAGATTGTTGTCCAGCAGCTCGGCCAGCACGGCGTACACGCCGCCCGCGTCGTACAGGTCCACCAGATGCGTCTGGCTGGCGGGCGCAAGGCGGCACAGGTTGGGCGTACGGCGGCTGACCGCGTCCACAAGATCAAGACTGAGTTCCACGCCGCATTCGTGCGCGATGGCGGGCAGGTGCAGCACCGAATTGGTGGAGCAGCCGAGCGCCATATCCAGCGCCAGTCCGTTCTCAAACGCTTTCGATGTCATGATATCGAGCGGTTTTATGTCCGCAGCCAGCAGCTTCATCAGCTGCTCGCCGCTTTCCTTGGCGAAGCGGATGCGTGCACCGTGTACCGCCGCGATAGTGCCGTTGCCGCTCATCGCCATACCGATGGCTTCCGTCAGACAGTTCATGCTATTGGCCGTAAACATGCCGGAGCAGGAACCGCAGCCGGGGCAAACGCTGTTCTCCAGCTTTTTGAGATCGTCTTCTGTCATATTGCCCGCGGTATACGCGCCCACCGCTTCAAAGGCGGTGGTCAGGCTGGCGTCTCTCCCCTGCAGATCCTTGCCGGGCAGCATGGGGCCGCCGCTGCAGAATATGGACGGCCTGTTGAGCCGTGCCGCCGCCATCAGCATGCCGGGGACGATCTTGTCGCAGTTGGGAACGAACGCCACCGCATCAAAGCCGTGCGCGGTGATCATGGATTCGATGGAGTCCGCGATCAGTTCGCGCGAGGCGAGCGAATACTTCATGCCGGCGTGCCCCATCGCAATGCCGTCGCACACGCCGATGGACGGTATCATTACGGGTGTGCCGCCTGCGGAACGGATGCCGTCCGCCACCGCTTTGGCGATCTTGTCCAGATGCGCGTGGCCGGGCACGATCTCGCTCGCGGCGTGCACCACGGCTACCAGCGGGCGTTCCATCTCGCTGTCGGTGTAGCCCATCGCTTTGAACAATGACCGGTGCGGCGTTCTGTCCGCGCCTTTTTTTACGCTGTCGCTGATCATATTAATCCTCCAGTCCGGCGAGCACCCTGTCCGTCATCTCTTTGGTAGACAGCGCGGCCTCGCCTTTCAGGGCGATATCCCCTGTTCTTGCGCCGCCCGTCAGCGCAGCGTCCACCGCGGCCTCAATGGCCTTGGCGGCGTCCTCCTGTCCCAGCGAGTAGCGCAGCATCATCGCGGCGGACAGTATCGTCGCCAGCGGATTTGCGATGCCTTTGCCCGCGATATCCGGCGCGGAGCCGTGCACCGGCTCATACATACCGCGCGTGCCTTCGCCCAGGCTGGCGGAGGGTAGCATGCCGATGGAGCCGGTGATCATCGCCGCTTCGTCGGACAATATGTCCCCAAACATGTTCTCCGTCACAACCACGTCGAACTGCTTGGGGTTGCGCACCAACTGCATCGCCGCGTTGTCCACGTACATGTGGGACAGCGTGATCTCCGGATATTCCGCAGCAACCTCGGTGACCACCTTGCGCCAAAGCCTCGACGATTCGAGGATGTTCGCCTTGTCGACGCTCATCACCTTCTTATCACGCACCATTGCCGTTTTCATGGCGACGTGTGCGATGCGGCGCACCTCCGGTTCGGTGTAGCTCATGGTGTCGTAGGCCCAAGTTTCGCCGCGTTCCTTCTTGCCGAAGTAGATGCCGCCCGTCAGCTCGCGGACGACGAGAATATCAAGGCCGCCCACGGTTAGCTCCGGCTTCAAAGGGCACGCCGCCGCCAGCTGCTCGAACAGCACCGCAG
>JAEXBL010000227.1 GCA_023394015.1 Pseudomonadota bacterium
CGCCGGGAATGGGGCCCAGCGCTTCGCCGGGCGGGGTGCGGCCGGGCACCGGAATACAGCCCAGCAGCCCCTGCGTATAGGGGTGGCGCGGCGTGGCGAAGAGTTCCGCCACCGGCCCTTCCTCGACGATCTGGCCGGCGTACATGACGGCCACCTGCCGCGCGATGCGCGCGACCACGCCCAGGTCGTGGGTGATCAGCACCATGGCGATGCCCAGCTCGGCCTGCAGTTCGGCCAGCAGCCGCTGGATCTGCGCCTGGATGGTGACGTCCAGCGCGGTGCTGGGCTCGTCGGCGATCAGCAGTTCGGGCCCGCACATCAGCGCCATCGCGATCATCACGCGCTGGCGCAGCCCGCCGGAAAGCTGGTGCGGATACTGGCCCAGCCGCTGCGCGGCCGAGGCGATGCCGACCTTCTCCAGCAATTCGACCGCGCGGTCGCGCGCCTGCCGCTGGCCCGCCTTGCAGTGGTGGACGTAGTGTTCGGTCAGCTGGTCGCCGATGGCGTAGGCGGGGTTGAGCGCCGTCATGGGCTCCTGGAAGATCATCGCCATCTTGCTGCCGCGCAGCGCGTTGACGCGGCGCGCGCGGGCGGCCGACAGATCCTCGCCCAGCACGGCCAGGCGCCGCGTGCGGCGCTGGGCGGCCTTGGGCAGCAGGCCCATGATGGCCAGCGAGGTCATGGACTTGCCGCAGCCCGATTCGCCGACCAGGCACAGCGTTTCGCCGCGCCGGACCTGGAAGGACACGTCGCGCACCGCATGCAGCGGTCCGCGCGGCGTGGCGATGTCGACGGTCAGCCCCTGCACGTCGAGGACGATATCCGTGCCGCTCATCTCAGGACCTCTCTTCCGGCGCGAGGAGCTGGTGCAGCCCGTCGCCGGCCAGGTTGATGGCGAAGATCAGCAGCGCCAGCGCGGAGCCGGGTATGGCGATCAGCCAGAACGAGAAGAACATATAGGCCTTGGCCTCCGAGATCATCAGGCCCCAGGATGGCAGCGGCGGCTGCACGCCCAGGCCCAGGAACGACAGCGAAGCCTCCAGCAGGATCGCGCTGGCCGCCTCCAGCGTGGCGATCACGATCAGCTGCGGCACCACGTTGGGCAGCACTTCGCCGCGCACGATGCGCCAGGTGGAGGCGCCGGCGGCCTGCGCCGCGGCCACGTATTCCAGCGAGCGGACCTGCTGGGTGGCGCTGCGCATGACGACCGCGTAGCGGTCCCACTTGAGCAGCCCCAGCACCAGGATCACGACCCACCGCGACCCGCCGACGATGGCCACCGTGGCCAGCGCCACCAGGATCACGGGCATGGACAGGCGGGTGGTGATGAGGAAGGACACGGCCATGTCGGTCTTGCCGCCGAAGTAGCCGGCCGCCATGCCCAGGGCGGTGCCGATCAGGCCGGAGATCAGCGCCACGCTGACGCCGATCAGCAGCGAGATGCGCGCGCCGTAGAACAGGCGCGAGAGATAGTCGCGGCCCAGCTGGTCGGTGCCCAGCGGATGCAGCCAGGTGCCCTTGGCATACCAGACCGGCGGCGCGGTGCGGTAGGCGAGGTCCTGGTAATACGGATCGTGCGGCGAGATCCATGGCGCCAGCAGCGCGATCAGCACGATGGCCAGCAGGATGCCGCCGCCGGCCAGCAGCGCCTTGTTGCGCCGCAGCCGCCGCCAGCGCAGGGCGGAGACGGACAGTTCCGGGGGCGCGGCGGGCACGGCGGGAGTGAGGATGGGCGCGCTCATGTCAGGACACCCGGATGCGCGGATCGAGCCAGGCGTTGGCGATATCGGAGGCCAGCGTCAGCAGTACGTACAGCACGGACAGCAGCAGCACGATCAGCTGCATCACCGGATAGTCCTTGTAGGTGATGCTCTGGTAGGCCAGGTAGCCCAGGCCGTCCAGCGCGAAGATGGTCTCGATGACCACCGAGCCGCCCAGCAGGTAGCCCAGCTGCACCGCCGCCAGCGCCACCACCGGCACGATGGCGTTGCGCAGCGCGTGCTTGAAAACGATCTTGCGCGCCGGCAGGCCCTTGGCCCGCGCGGTGCGGATGTAGTCGGCGGCCAGCACCTCGATCATGCCGGCGCGGATCAGCCGCATGAAGGCCGGCGCCACGTAATAGCCCAGGGCGATGGCCGGCATCACGAAGTGCTGCCAGCTGCCGCTGCCCGAGACCGGCAGCAGGCGCAGCGTGATCGAGAACAGCATGATGAGGATCAGCGCGAAAAAGAAATTCGGCAGCGCCTGGCCCAGCACCGCCACGGCCAGGCAGAAGCGGTCGACCAGGCTGTCCTTGTACAGCGCGGCCAGCACGCCCAGCGGAATCGACACCAGCAGCGCGAAGCCCAGCGCGGCCAGGCCCAGCATCAGCGTGGTCTCCAGCTTGGACAGGATCAGCGGCCCGGCTTCGGTCTTGAAATACACCGAGGTGCCGAAGTCGCCCTGCAGGATGTGCCAGAGCCAGTCCGCATACTGCACGGCCAGCGGCCGGTCCAGGCCGTAGGTCTTGCGGATCATTTCGATGTCGGCCTGGCGCGCGCCTTCGCCGGCCAGCGCCAGCGCCGGGTCGCCCGACAGGTGCAGCAGCAGGAACGCCAGAATGGACACGGTCAGCGCCACCAGCGCCGCCAGGCCCAGGCGCCTCAGCGTGAAATAAAGCATAGGACTTCCTCTCCGTTTCGCGTCGTCCGGCCGGCGCGGGGCCGGCCGGGCGCAGCCCGAGCCTTACTTCCAGCTCATGTCCCAGAAGCGCACCAGCTCGTCCGAGTAGGGCTTGAAGTTCACGTCCTTGGTGGCCACGTAGTAGGCCGGCAGCGTCCACAGCGGCACCGCGTAGGCCTTCTGCGCGATAAGGTCCAGCGCCTGCTTGTAGGCGGCGTTGCGCGCCGCGCTATCGATCGTGTGGTCGCCCTTGTTGAGAAGGTCCCGCACCTGCGGGTCGCGGGTGATGTCGTCGTTGCCGAAGGCGAAGTACACCGGCGTCGAGGCGGACACGTCGTTGACCAGGTTGGAGCCCCAGGTCTGGTGGGTGAGCGAGGCCTTGTTGGCGCGGATCATGTCGCGCATGGCGGCGTATTGCAGGAAATTGAGCTTGGCCCGGATGCCCACCGCCTGCAGGTAGTTGATGATGGCTTCGGTCTGGTTGCGTTCCCGGTACGCCACGATGTCGATGTCGAAGCCGTTCGGATAGCCCGCCTCGGCCAGCAGCTTCTTCGACAGGGCGGGGTCGTACTTGTAGACGGGCGCGCCCTCCTGGGTGCAGCCTACCTGCGACGGCGTGCATATGGTGTTGATGAGGCCGCCGCCTTCCCCCACGATGTTCTTCAGCATGGATTCGCGGTCGATCGCGTGGATGATGGCGCGGCGCACCCGTTCGTCCTTGAGTTGCGGCGCGGGCGTGCCTTCCAGGATGTTCATCTGCATGAAGACGATGCGCATGGTGTTGCCCGTGACCATCTGCAGCGCGGGCATCGACCCCAGCTGTTCGGCCTGGTCCTTGGGCACGCTCATGATCAGGTCCTCGCCGCCCGAGATGACTTCGGCCATCTGGGTCTGGCGGTCGGGGATGAAGCGGATGACGACCTTGCCGATCTTGGGCTGCGCCTTGGGCGAATCCTTGAAGTAGTCGGCGTTGCGCTCCAGCGTGATGGACTTGCCGGGCTGGTAGTCCACCACCTTGTACGGGCCCGAACCCACCGGCTTGGCGTTCATGCCCTTGGGGCCGACTTTCTGGTAGTACTTGGCGGGATGGATGGCGGCGGTGGTGGACAGGTATTCCTTGGCGCCCGGGAAGGGCTCCTTGGTGGTCAGGCGCACCTTGTATTTGTCGATCTTCTCGACCTTGTCGATCCACGCAACGTTCTGCTGCGTCACGGCCTTGTTCTTGGGGTCGGCCACGTAGTTCAGGGTGTACACCACCGAGTCGGCGTCGAACTCCTCGCCGTTGTGGATTTTGACGCCCTGGCGCAGTTCGAACTCCATGGTCTTGTCGTCGACCTGCTTCCAGCTCTTGGCGAGCTGCCCCTTGTACTCGTTGGT
>JAEXBL010000236.1 GCA_023394015.1 Pseudomonadota bacterium
GCCCACAGCTGCACCCGCGTCAGGCACTGGCCGGGCAGCGCGCCGCGCCAGGCCGGCGGCGCGGCCAGGTCGGCGGCCGGCGGCTCGCCCTGGCCCAGGGCCAGCACCTCGTCGGCGGACAGCGGGCGCAGAAAGGTCCAGGACACGAACTCGGTGTGCAGCTCCCAGCGCAGGTCGAACCCGGGCAGGCGGGCGCGAAAGAAGATGCTGCCGGGCGCCGGGCCGTCCATGCCGGCGCCGGCCAGCAGGGCCTGCAGGTGGTCGCGGCTGGCCTCGCGCGCGGCGGCGTCGGCCCACATCACGTGGTGGACGATGGCCAGCGGCGCCTCGAGCGGCTCGGGCGGGCGGGCGTGCACTTCGGCGTGCAGCTCGGCCCGCAGGGGGTGGAAGTTGAGCATCGAAAACAAGCGTGGGGCAAGCGCCCAAAGCGGTCTATTGTGGACGAGCCACCAGCGCGCCGCGTCAAGCAGAAACGGCGCCCGAGGACGCCGTTGCGGTGCAGGGGCAGCCTGGGCCGTCAATCCTCCACGAAGGCCTCCTCGCGCCCGCGCTTGACGGCCGGCAGCAGCACGATGACCAGCAGCGCCAGCGCCATGGCCAGCAGCGTGGCCGACAGCGGGCGCGTGACCAGCACGCTCCAGTCGCCGCGCGACAGCAGCAGCGCGCGGCGCAGGTTCTCCTCCATCATCGGGCCGAGGATGAAGCCCAGCAGCAGCGGCGCCGGCTCCATGCCCAGCTTGATGAAGATGTAGCCGATGATGCCGAACCAGCCCACCATCCACACGTCCCAGGTGTTGTTGTTGGTGGAATACACGCCGATGGCGCAGAACAGCACGATGGCCGGGAACAGCCAGCGGTAGGGCACCGTCAGCAGCTTGATCCACAGGCCGATCAGCGGCAGGTTCAGGATGATCAGCATCAGGTTGCCGATCCACATCGAGGCGATCAGGCCCCAGAACAGGTCCGGGTTGCTGGTCATCACCTGCGGGCCGGGCTGGATGTTGTGGATGGTCATGGCGCCCACCATCAGCGCCATCACGGCGTTGGGCGGAATGCCCAGCGTCAGCAGCGGGATGAACGAGGTCTGCGAGCCGGCGTTGTTGGCCGATTCGGGCGAGGCCACGCCGCGGATGTTGCCCTTGCCGAACGGCACCTCGCCGGGCTTGAGCCTGGTCTTCTTCTCGATGGTGTAGGCGGCAAAGGCCGACAGCATGGCGCCGCCGCCCGGCAGGATGCCCAGGGCCGAGCCCAGCGCCGTGCCGCGCAGGATGGCGGGCATCATCAGCTTCCAGTCCTGCTTGGACGGGTAGATGTGCTCCACCTTGCCGGTGAACACCTCGCGCTTTTCCTCGGGGTGGCTGAGGTTGGCGATGATCTCGCCGTAGCCGAACACGCCCATGGCGATGACGATGAAGCCGATGCCGTCCGTCAGTTCGGGAATGTCGAAGCTGTAGCGCGCCACGCCGGAGTTGACGTCGGTGCCCACCAGGCCCAGCAGCAGGCCCAGCACGATCATGCCGATGGCCTTGATGAGCGAGCCCGAGGCCAGCACCACGGCGCCGATCAGGCCCAGGATCATCAGCGAGAAGTATTCGGCCGGGCCGAACTTGAAAGCCACCTCGGTCAGTGGCTCGGCAAAGCCGGCCAGCACCAGCGTGCCGAAGCAGCCGGCGATGAACGAGCCGATGCCCGCCGACGCCAGCGCCGGCCCGGCCCGGCCCTTGCGCGCCATCTGGTAGCCGTCGATCACCGTCACCACCGACGACGATTCGCCCGGCAGGTTGACCAGGATGGCGGTGGTGGAGCCACCGTACTGCGCGCCGTAGTAGATGCCGGCCAGCATGATCAGCGCCGCCACCGGCGGCAGCGCGTAGGTGGCCGGCAACAGCATGGCGATGGTGGCCACCGGGCCGACGCCGGGCAGCACGCCGATCAGCGTGCCCAGCAGGCAGCCGATGAAGGCGTAGATCAGGTTCTGCATCGTGAAGGCGACGCTAAACCCGAGCGAGAGGTTGTTGATCAGATCCATGGTGTGTTGTCTCCCTGCGCGCTCAACCGGAAATGAAGCTCGGCCACACCTGGAACTGCAGGTTCAGGCCCCAGACGAACGCCACCCAGCTGCCCACGGCCAGCAGCGTGGCCACGATCAGCACCTCGATGAACCTGAACTCGCTGCCGGCCAGCGCGGCGACGAAGGTGAGCACGTAGATGGCGATGATCAGCCCCATGGCCGGAATACCCAGGAGCGGCCAGCCGCCCAGCAGGATGCCGAACAGCAAGTTGGAGGCGATGATGAAGCACAGCGGCTTCCAGGCCCAGCGGCCGATGGGGTTGCCGTCCGGCGTCTCGAAGACCATGGCCTGGAACATGATGATGGCGCCGATGACGGCCAGCACGATGCCCAGCACCAGCGGAAAGTAGCCCGGCCCCATGCGGGCGCCGGTGCCGATGCTGTAGTTGGTCGCCCCCCAGGCAAAGGCAATGCCGACCACCAGGTACAGCAAGCCGGCGAAGAAGTCCTTCTGGTTCTTGATGCGCACGCGTCATCTCCTCGATTCAAAATCTCAGCGCGCATTGTCCCCATGCAACACGGGGCCAAGGATGTGGATTCCACCTACACGGCACGGGGATTACCCGGGGTGGCGCTGTCGCCCACGGCACAGGGCAACCGCCCGCGGGGCGTTAGGAGCGGCCGCTACTGCAGCGGCGGCGTGGCCGCAATCACCTCTTCCAGCGTGGTCAGCCCCTCGGCGGCGCGCAGGGCGCCGGCCAGGCGCAGCGGCCGCATGCCGTCGGCCACCGCCTGCTGGCGCAGCGGGCCCGGCGCCACGTCGGCGTGGATCACGCCCTTGAACGCCTCGCTCACGCTGAGCAGCTCGTAGATGCCGGTGCGGCCGCGAAAGCCGGTCATGCGGCAGTCCACGCAGCCCACCGGCTTGTAGGGCCGCCACTGGCCGCTGTTGATCTTCCAGGGCTTGACGGCCTCGGCCAGCAGTTCGGTGCTGCCGCGCTCGTCCGGCAGCTTGCAGGCCGGGCACAGCGTGCGCACCAGGCGCTGCGCCAGCACGCCGAGGATGGTGGCGCTGAGCAGGTAGGCCGGCACGCCCAGCTCCATCAGGCGCGTCAGCGCGCTGGGCGCGTCGTTGGTGTGCAGGGTGCTGAACACCAGGTGGCCGGTGAGCGCGGCCTGCACCGCCATCTCGGCGGTTTCCAGGTCGCGGATCTCGCCGATCATGATGATGTCCGGGTCCTGCCGCATCAGCGCCCGCACGCCCTCGGCAAAGCTGAAGTCCAGCTGCGGCTGCACCTGGGTCTGGTTCAGCGCCGGATCGATGCGCTCGATCGGGTCCTCGATGGTGCTGACGTTGACCTCCTCGGTGGCCACCCGGCGCAGGGTGGAATACAGGGTCGTGGTCTTGCCGGAGCCGGTGGGCCCGGTCACCAGGATGATGCCGTAGGGCCGCTGCACCAGCGCCTCCCAGCGCGCCGCATCGTGGCTGGAAAAGCCCAGCGCGGCCAGGTCCTTCACGGCGGTGTCGGGGTCGAAGATGCGCATCACCAGCTTCTCGCCAAAGGCGGTGGGCAGGGTGGACAGGCGCATCTCGATCTCGTCGCCGCCGGGGCTGCGGGTCTTGATGCGGCCGGCCTGCGGGCGGCGGCGCTCCACCACGTCCATGCGGCCCAGCAGCTTGACGCGCGCGGTGATGGCGTTCATCACCGCCGGCGGCACCTGGTAGACCGGGTGCAGCACGCCGTCGATGCGAAAGCGGATCACGCCCTGCTCGCGCCGCGGCTCCAGGTGGATGTCGCTGGCGCGCTGGTCGAACGCGTACTGCCACAGCCAGTCGACCACCTGGATCACGCCCTGGTCGTTGGCGTCCAACTGGCGGCCGCTGCGGCCCAGCTCCACCAACTGCTCGAAGCTGGTCGTGCCGGCGCCGCTGCCGCTCTTGATGGCCGCGCGCACCGAGCGCGCCAGGGCAAAGAACTCGGCCGTGTAGCGCTTGATCTCGACCGGGTTGGCCACCACGCGGCGCACGCTGCGGCGCGCCTGGCGCTCGACCTCGGCCACCCAGTCGTCGATGAAGGGCTCGCTGGTGGCCACCACCACCTCGGCCGGCGTGACCTGCACCGGCAGCACCTTGTGGCGCTCGGCGTAGGGGGCGCTCATCCCCTCGGACACCTTGCCGGCGTCCACCTTCAGCGGGTCGATGCGCAGGTAGTCGAGCCCCGCGTGCCGGGCCAGGAACTGGGTCAGTTGCTCCACGTCCATGGGCTGGCCGTCGCTGGCGCGCACCACGCCCACCGCGGCCAGCCGCACCAGCGCGGGCTGGGCGCTCTCGGCCTGCGAGCAGCGGTCAATGGTGCGCTGGGCCTCGGCGGCGCTGATCACGCCAGCGTCGCGCAGCCACTCCACCAGGTGCTGCCACTGCACCGGGCCGTAATACGGCGGAGTGGCGGAAAGATCCAGGGGGGCGGGTCGGCTGCGCTTCATGGCACTTGTCTACCGGACGAACGCGCTGGCCTGACC